>JBGTNO010000201.1:0-2717 GCA_041743065.1 Chthoniobacterales bacterium | reverse complement strand
TCCAAGCTGACCGGCATCGTTGTAGCCCCAGCCCCAGACTTGTCCGTTCGCCAGCAAGGCGACGCTAAAGGAGCCACCGCCATCCACTTTAACGACCGGAGAAGCAACCCCCAGATACGCCGTCGCGGAGGTCCGGACCGGCACAGCCACATAGGAGTCGGTGGTCGTCCCGATGCCTAACTGGCCTAGGTTATTCAGGCCCCAAGCCAGAACCGTCCCGTCGCTGCGGATGGCAAGCATGTGCTCCTGGCCCGCGGCCACGGCGATGGCGGCGGTAATGGCCGCATTATTTGCGTCGGTAGCTGGAGCGGGATTAGGCTGGTTGGCAGTCTTCCCGGAGCCAAGCTGGCCGTGCGAATTCCGGCCCCAGCACCAGACTGTCCCGTCCGTCTTCAAGGCAATGACGCTGCCATTACCCGCCGCGATTTCCTCGATTCCGGTGAAGGAGGTCGAGGCGTTTAGTTTCACCTGCACCGGGCTGGTCTTGCGCGTGGTGGTCCCGTCGCCCGCGGTGCCGTAGGAGTTGCCGCCCCACGACTTCAATATCTCGCCACTGGAATCCAACGCAAAGGCATCCTCCTCGCCCGCGAAGACCGCACCCGTCGCGGCGAAAGGCGCCTGCCGCAGGAGGCTCCACTGTGAGCCGATGGCAGCGCGCGCCCGCACGATGGCCGCGCCGCTGAAGACTGCTTCTCCTCCGGAAGCCAGCGTGAATCCCCCTCCCGCCAGCGGGTCCGATCCATCCAGTGTATAGTGAATGGTCGCACCCGGAGAAGTGAGCGAGAGATGAAAGGTGGTGGCCGCGAAAGCACCGGCAGGGTCGAACTGCGGAACGGTGACTTGGGCCGTCAGCCGGGATGCTGTCAACACAGTGACAACTAGCACCATTCTCAGGCTCGAAGAACGGAGCGCGGTTTTCATGGGAGCACCACCTGTTGCATGTGCGCCCGGATGAAAAAGGGCTTAGTGTTCTCGGCCGGGCCGTGTCCCTCGATGGTCAACCCGTAGGTCGATTGCCAGCGCGTTAATTTCAGGGCGTCCCTGCCAAAGGCGCGATTTTTAAACGCATTGCCGGAAGGATCATCGATCTGCCAGCAAATCTCATCCACAACGACCCCGCCCGGCAGCGGGGCATTAACCTGACTGCGCACGATGAACGTGTCCGCGCTGAGGCGGGGATTCTGCTGCTTGCTGAGCACCTCCACGATGATCCGCGACGTCAGCGGCTCAGAACGAAAAAGTAAAGCGCCAGCCTGAATGACAAACTGAGCGTCCACGCTCAGGCGCTGACGCTCTATCCCGGACAAGGGCGACTCTGAAACACTCTCGCGGCGGTAGAGAATATTTCCCGTCAGCACGGAACCCGGGACAATTTGCCCCCCGAGAAGCGCATCGGAGTCAACGATTTCCGCGACCAGGGCGCGGAATTGAATGACGACCGGTGAACCCTCCGCCGCCCGGGACGCCTGCATCCCGCCTCCCAGAATCGCTCCGAAAACCACCATCATAGCTAGGATACATCTCGCCATCGCAGCGGCATTACGATCCGGCGCAGCCCCTTGAGTCAATCAGATTTTCTCGGATTTCTCCGACTGACAGAAAATTCCCCTTTTCGGGATTCAGGCGAATAGAGCGAAAATGGACCAACTTGATTAGCCGAAGAACCGTGCACCGAAAACGTGGAGGTCCTTCGTCGATTTATCGGGGGCCGGGCGAGGAATCGGGAGACCCTTTGTGCATTGAGCCCGGTGGGCCGTAACGCGAAAACCAGAAGAAAAAACTGCCAGCAAAAGGCGCATACCGAACCGAAGCCGGCGGCAATGATGGCAGTGAGAGGTGGATTCAGCGGCCTCCGAAATGTTTTTCTAGGCGCTGCGGCCGATGCAACGTCCTCCGGAAATGTTCCGCTGGGTTATGTCGCCGCTGCAGTGCCCTCCGGAGAGGTTCCGCTGGGGTATGTTGCCGATGCAGTGCCCTCTGGAAATGTTCCGCAGGGGTAAGTTGCCGCCGCGACGCCCTCCAACATAATGTTCCTGGACAACGTCGCCGTTGCAGCGTCCTCCGACATTGTGTTGCTGGGCGATGTTGCGGAGTTCCAGATCGAGAATTTGCTTTCTCAATCTCGCGGAGCGGTGATCAAAAAATAGTTTCCTGGGACCGGACGGGGAGCAGAGGTCGCTCGAAAGACAGTCGGGACTTCGTGAAAAATTTCCAGAGAGCGCGGAAGATTTCTCGATCTAACAATGCGGCCTTCGCTGTTTGTGGCATACGGGTTGCTAGGTGCTAAATTTGCCGCGGAGCAAAACTAACTAAACAGCAAAACGGCACTAGATAACTGCTCCCGTTGGAGCGGTTAAAAATGACGGGGTGTCACGGTAACTGCGGTGGGCGGCGTGTGCCACCCTGCGTAATCCAAAACGCTCTGTCTAGTCAGGAGAATCAATACCATGAAACGTAATCCTATACCTCGTAATCTGGCCACCACCCTGCGAATGGCCGACCGCATGCACAGTGGTCTGCTCTCCCTGGGCGAATCACTCGGCATTACCCAGATGACCCCCGCGTCCTTCAAGGCGCTGAGGGATGCCGCCGCCAACGCGGATGCCATCTACAGCACGGCCCGCTCGGTGCGGCAGACTGCCTTCGACGGCACGGACGCCGCCCAGGCGGCCGCGGCGCGTTGGCTAGTCAAAGCCCGCGCCGTCCTCATCACCTGG
>JBGTNO010000200.1:0-4310 GCA_041743065.1 Chthoniobacterales bacterium | reverse complement strand
ACGAACTCAACGTCGAGGTCGTGCCCTGCCATCGCTTCGCTTTCGTCGGCGGCACCGGTGCGTGTTTTTACACCCTGCTCAGCCTGGTGCCGCGCTTCTACGATCCCACGGAAGGGCGCGTCACGCTCGACGGACACGACCTGCGCGACCTCACCAAAAAATCCGTCCGCCAGCAGATCAGCGTCGTCCTCCAAGACACCGTACTCTTCTCCACCACCATCCGCGAGAACATCGCCTACGGCCGCCCCGACGCGACCGACGCGGAAATCGTGGAGGCCGCCCAGCGCGCGCAGGCTCACGATTTCATCAACGCGCTGCCCGACGGCTATCGTGCCCAGGTCGGCGAACGCGGCTCGCATCTCAGTGTGGGCCAGCGCCAGCGCATCGGCATCGCGCGGGCGTTTCTGAAAAACGCCCCCATCCTGCTGCTCGACGAACCCACCTCCGCCCTCGACGCGACGACGGAAAAAGCCATCATGCAAACCATCCAGTCCCTCATGGAAGGCCGCACCACCTTGATCATCACTCACCGCATCACCACCGTGCGCCACATGGATAAAATCGTGGTCCTGCGCGAAGGCCGCATCGCCGAGCAGGGCACCGAGCCCGAGCTGCTGGCGGCGAATGGTGCCTACGCCGAGCTCTTCCGCGCCACCCACGACCAGCCATGACGCAATATATTCTTCTCGTCCACAATCACGGCGGCACCCAAACCACGCCGGAAGAATGGGAACGTTTCTTCGCCTTGGCTCGCGAGAGTGGTGCCTTCAAAGGCGGCAGCGAGATTGGAGAACGCTGGGTGATCGGTGACGCCGAAGCGGCAAAATCCACCAGTCACATTGCGGCCTACCTGCGGTTCGATAGCGGCGACCGGAGCCAACTGATGGAGCTACTGGAGCAGCATCCGGTCGTTTTGCATGGTGGATCAGTGGAGCTTTGCGAGTTGCCGAAATCATGAGCAACGTCCTCCCCACCCGCCACGTCGAGCACGACTGGTGGCAGCATCCCGTGCCGAAAAATGTGACGTGGGGCGAGGGTCTGTATCTCGAAACCGCGCAGATTTTCCGCTTTCTAAAGAGCGAGCTGAATCCGGCGGTCGAGCTGGGCAATCACGTCTCCTGCTATGCCGGCTGCTCGTTTGCGATTGGCAAAAAAGGCCGCACCAAGATCGGCGACTTCACCTTGCTGAACGGCGCGCTCATCATGGCCGAGGAATACGTCGAGATCGGCAGCCACTGTCTCATCTCGTGGAGCGTGGGCATCGCCGATTCCGACTTTCACCCGATCGAGCCCGCCCTGCGCCGGATCGATACCGAAGCGCTCGCTCCTTATAATAAAGACGCGCCCGCCCGGCCGGAGATCGGCACCCGGCCGGTCATGATCGCCGACAACGTCTGGATCGGCATGAACGCGACCATCCTCAAAGGCGTGCACATCGGCGAGAACTCGGTCGTCGCCGCCGGGTCCGTCGTCACCAAAAGCGTCCCGCCCAACGTGGTCGTCGCGGGCAACCCGGCGCGCATCATCCGGGAATTATGAACCGCAGAGGCACAGAGTCTGAAAAAAATCTCCGCGTCTCCGCGTCTCTGCGGTTAACTCCGAGCATGTCGCGTCAACGCATCGTCGTCATGGGCTTCATGGGAGCCTGTCCCATCGCCGGGGTCGTCTGGCAGCACCTGCATTACCTCGTCGGATTGCAGCGTCTCGGACACGAAGTTTACTACATCGAAGACTCGCGCACGCTGCCCTACAACCCCGCGACCTTTGAGCAGTCCGAGGATTTCACCTACGCCGCCGAACGCCTGCGGCTCCTCGCGAAGCAATTCGGCTTCACGGACCGCTGGGCTTTTTGTCCACGCTACCTGCCCGAACTCCGCAGCGTCGGTCTGTCGCTCGAGAAAATCCGCGAGCTCTACCGCGAGGCGGACCTGATTCTGAACATCTGCGGCGCGCAGGAACTGCATGAAGATCTGGAGGACTGCGCGCAGCTCATCTACGTCGAGAGCGATCCCGGCGTGGAGCAGATCAAAATCGATCGGCAGGACAGCGCCACCCGCGGTTATCTGGGTAAACATCGAGCGCTCTTCACTTTCGGCGAGAGCGTCGGCACGCCCGATTTTCCCGTGCCGGCGAATGGCCTGGACTGGCTGCCCACCCGCCAGCCCGTCGTGACCGACCTCTGGCACACCGCCGCGCCGCCGCCCGCCGGTGCCGTCTTCACCTCCGTCGCCAACTGGAACACGAGCGGGAAAAAAGACATCGCCTGGCGGGGCGAGACGTATCTCTGGAGCAAGTCGCTCGAGTTTCTGAAATTTGCGGCCGCGCCCGAGCAGAGCGGCGAGACCTTCGAGCTGGCCACCGACATTCCCGATCCTGAGATCGTCGCGCAGCTCACCGCCCAGAACTGGCGGCTGACCAGCCCGCATCAGCTCTCCGTCGATCACGATCTTTATCGCCGCTATTTCCAGCACTCGAAAGGCGAGTTCACCGTGGCCAAAGATCAGTATGTGCGGCTGCGGACCGGCTGGTTCAGCGACCGCTCGGCCTGCTATCTGGCGGCTGGCCGGCCGGTCATCACCCAGCAGACGGGGTTCACGAAATTTTACGGCGGGGAAGCCGGCCTGCTCGCCTTCGAGACGCTCGACGACATCCGCGAAGCCGTCGCCGCGATCAAGGCCGACTACCCGCGCCACAGCCACGCCGCCAGCGAGATCGCGCGGGAATATTTCGAAGCCACCAAAGTTCTCGCCGATCTCCTCGCCCGCGCTTGAAAATTCCCTCCTAATCCGGCTCTTACTCCTAATCTTAATCTTCCCTTCTGGAATCGGGAACTGCGGTTCCAAAACGATTAAGATTAAGAGTGGGAGCAAGATTAGGAACCACCCCGGTTGATTCCCATGCTTTTCACCCTGCTCTCCATCGTTGTCTGCGCCTATCTGCTCGGCTCGATTCCAAACGGCTTCCTCCTCGGGAAGCTGCTCGGCACCGATCTGCGCCAGGTCGGCAGCGGCAACATCGGCGCGACCAACGCCTTCCGTTTCCTCGGCAAACAGTGGGGCATCCTCGTCTTCGTGCTCGATTTCTGCAAAGGCCTCGGCGCGGTGCTGCTGGCCGAGATGCTGGCCGCCCGCAACCCGAATCTCTCGCCGGAGATCGCCGGTATTCTCGGCGCCATCTGCTCGATCCTCGGCCACAATTTCCCCATCTGGCTCGGCTTCAAAGGCGGCAAGGGCATCGCCACTTCCGCCGGCGTTTTGGCCGGTCTGTTGCCCTTCGTCACCATGATTCTCGTCCCGATCTGGATCATTGTGCTCTGGGCGACCCGCTACGTTTCCAAAGCCTCCATCGCCGTCGCCATCGCCCTGCCCATCCTCACCGGCCTGAATTATTTCAACGGCACCCGCGGTCCCAGCCTCTTCATTTTCGCCATCATCGTCGGCGCGCTCGCCATCTGGCGGCATCGCGACAACCTCGCCCGTCTGCGCGCGGGCACCGAGCACCGGATCGGCCGGAAGAAATCGGCACAGGAGCCTGAGCCTGAGCCTGAGCCTGAGCTAGAGCCGACGCGGGAGCCGGAGCATGAATAAATTCCGGACCGTCGGGGTGATCGGAGCGGGAAGCTGGGGCACCGCGCTCGCTTCCGTGGCCGCCCGTGGGGCCGAGCGGGTCTGGCTCTGGGGACGCGACGCCCAGCTCATCGAAAACATTCGGCATAACCGCCGCAACGCGTCCTATCTTCCCCACCTCACGCTGGCGGAAAATATCGAGCCGACGGCAAAACTCGAAGAGGCCACGCGGGCCGACGTTCTCCTCGTCGTCACGCCTTCCTCCGGTCTGCGCGCCGCCGCCGCCGCCCTGGCCGGGACCGGCTTTGCCCGCGAGATTCCGCTGATTTCCTGCACCAAGGGAATCGAGCGCGGCTCCGGTTTGCGCATGAGCGAGATTCTGGCGGAAGCGCTGCCCGGCCATCCGGTTGGCGTGCTTTCAGGCCCCAGCCACGCCGAAGAAGTGGCGAGGGGCCAGCCCGCCGCCTTGGCGTGCTCGCCGAGCTCGCTGACCTTGTGGGCCAGGTCGGGGGTGTGGGGCCCGTTGATGTGGGGCTCGAGGGTCGACAGGTCGATCTCGACGACCTGGTCGAAGAACCGGCCGGGATCGGCGAGGACCTCGTCGTCGGCTCGGAGGTGCTCGGCCACGGCGTCGGCGCCGCCCACGCCGATTGCGACCATGCCGAGCCCACCGGCGTTGGGCGTGTGGCTGTCGGTCCCGATCATCATCCCGCCGGGGAAGGCGTAGTTCTCGAGCACGACCTG
>JBGTNO010000199.1:0-13800 GCA_041743065.1 Chthoniobacterales bacterium | reverse complement strand
CGAGATCGCCCGCGACGCCCGCAAACCGCGGCACTCTCTCGCCCCACAGCGAGACGAGCAGTTCGCGCGAGGCGGCCAGTTCCCGCTCCGCCTGCTCCAGCTCGATTCGCGCCGAACTGACCGCAATCTCGCCACGCGTGGTCTCCGCGGGCGACGCCCTGCCCGCCTCCGCCCGCTTCCTGCTCTCCGGCAGAAGATCCTCCGCCAGCTTCACGGTCTGCCGCACCAGCTCGACGCGCCGCTGCGCCGCGAGCACGTCGATGAAGGCTTGCGCCGTCTGCGTCAGTACTTCGAGGCGCCGCTGCTGGTAATCCCAGATCGCCAGTTCGCGTCCCTTCGCCGCGACCCGGGTGCGGGCGGCGCGTTTCCCGCCGAGTTCGATAAGCTGGCTGAGTTGCAGCGTCCGTTCCGCCGTGCCGGCGCCGGCATAATCGCCGGAACCCGCGATATTTTCCGCTTCACCGCTGAGCTCCGGATTCGGCCGCCGCCGCGCCTGCAGGATGCGCGCATCCGCCGCGTGGACCTCGAGGTTGAATGCGGCCAGTTCGGGATTTTGCGCGAGCACGAGCCGCAGCGCTTCAGGCAGAGTCAGCCTCCCGGTGGGGTTTTGGCGCGATGCGTCGATTTCGGTGCCCGCCATGGCGGCGGCGCTCGTGAAGAAAACAATTAGCAGTGGGTGAAGTCTCATGAAAGGTGGTTCAAGGTTGGCGGACGATCCGGCCACACGCCGACAGCGCGGCCCGCGGATACGAAAAGACCCCGGCGAAACGCCGCGGGGTCTGTGGAAGCCTGATCGCGAGAGATCTCAGGCCGGGTTCACGGCACGAGGGAGCGAATCAGGCGCTACGCCAACTGAGGCGGATAGTCGATGGAGGCGGGAGGCGCTTCCGGAACCGACTGAGGCCGTTCCACCACATCGGAGACGGTGCCAAGCGGACTCGGCATCGAGGCCTGACATCCTACCACCGCCGTCTGATGATGATGACACACGCACGGGCAATGCGATCCATCATCCTGTCCGCCATCCTGATGTTCCGACGCGCAGGCCTTGGAAACGGCTTCCATCTGCTGCGCCACAGCCTGCCCTAACACCGCCGCGAAGAGAATCGCCGCGAGGCAGGGGAGCAGGGATTGGTAACGGGAAGGCCGCATTCGCCGGGACGATAAGCCTGGGCCGAAATCGCTGTCAACTCGTTCCTCAGGGCTCACGCGGCTGAATTTCTAAGGCCGGATCACCGCTCGCTTCCGCCGTCCGGCGTGATCGTCTCGGGAAAAACAAGCGAACTCGCGGCTGGACTCCGATGGAAGGGATGTTTATCCACGGCATCGCAGATGCGGCTCTATAACCACCGATTTGAGAACAGCCAAGGCGTGGCACCTGACGCACTCTACGTGGCAGGGACCGAACCCGGGCCGCTCGAGGAAACGCGGGCCGCCGGTGGTCCTGCTTTTAGTGTCGAACTGGTCGAGCCCGATGATGAAACGAAAATCCGGATCGGACGGACCGATCTTGTGCCTGTCGAAGCGTGAGGGGATTCGCGAAGTTCACCAGCCGGATGGTTAGCGCCTCACGATGCGGCGCCCGGGCGAGCGGTTCTCCTTCGATCCGCCCTCCCGGCCCGGGTGGCTGGCGCCTTTTGCTTTTGGTGACCCTCTTTCTCCCCGCGATCCGTCCCGAAGCCCATGGTGGGGAGGCACCGCACGGAGCGGCCTGGAGAGAGGCGGCTCAACTTCTTAACCGCGATGCCTTGCAGAAGTTTCAAGACGGACCCCACACTCGAGAAGCGCGCCTGGGCGAGGCATTGACGATGTTAAACGTGCAGCCGAAGACGGATGGCAGCGTGGAGCGTGCGGCCGGGATCTTGCGGGAACTTTCAGAAGAAGCGGACGATCCGTACGGAATACTCGCCCGCTATTATCTGGGGCGTATCGAGCAGATTCACCGGGCAAAGCCCGATTGGGAAAAAGCGGCGGCTATTTACCGCGATCTCCACACCGCTCATCCCGAGCACCCCATCGCGCAGATCGGCGCGGTGAAGTATGGCATTCTCCGATTGAGCGAGCGGGTGCCTTCCGCTGTATTATCCAGCCGGGTCGCGGAGATCGAGCGGCTCGCGGGAAGCCTCGACTTTCCCGCCGCCCGGCGCGATCTGAATCTGGCCTTGGCCCAGGTTTATCTCACCATATTTCGATCCGATGAAAAAGCGCTCGAACACCTCATGGTGGCCGAAAGCATCGGGATCGCGCGCCTTAAAAATCGCGCGGATGTGTGGGTGCGCATAGGAGATCTCGCTGCCAGTCTCGGCCAGCGGGAGGTGGCCTTGCAATATTTTCAGAAGTTCGTCGAGAGGTTTCAGCGTGATTCGCGGACCTACACCATCGGTGAGCGAATCCGGGAGCTGCAACAGGGCGCGCCATGAACTGGGAAAGAATTTCCAATATGATCGGGCTCGGCCTGCTGGGGGTCTGTTTCTGCATCGCCGCCAACCGGGTAATGTCGCGGGCGGCGGAGCAGCGTGATCCGAATCTCCAGATCCTAAAGTTTGCGCACTGGCAACTGGAGAGCGGCGTGCGGGCGACTTTCGATGAACTGGCCCGGGAATATGAGCGCTCGCACCCGGGGGTGCGCATCGAGCAGCTGGCGATTCCCGAGAGAATCTTCAAGAACTGGCACCGCACCCAGCTCATCGGCGGAAACGCGCCGGATTTGATCCAGCTGGGACAGGGAACGGGCGGACTCACCGACGAACTGCTGGCCCGATACTACACTCCGATCTCGCAGTTCGTGGAACTGCCCAATCCTTACAACGCGGGCAGCGGGGAGCTCGCGGGTTTGCCTTGGCGGGAAACCTTTCTCGACGGGCTGTCCAACACGCCCGCCTATTCCGATTCGCTGGTCGAGTACTATGGCATACCCGCCTCGATGTTCACCGTGCGCGTCTATTACAACGCCGATCTCTTTCAGAAAATAGCGGGTGCGAGTCAGCCGCCGCGGACCTACGAGGATTTCATCGCGCTGTGCCAGAAAACCGAAGCCTATCGGACAGCTGAGGGTGAGTCGGTGCTCCCGATCGCCGGGTCGAAATACAATGCGCCCTACATGATCGACGCGCTGTTTGCGAGTATGACGCAGCGCCTCACTTTGAAGCTGGATACCTTTCACATCATGGGCCTGGATGGAAACTCCGTGGCGCTAGGGTTTCTCGATGGGCAGTGGAACTGGCAGACGCCGGCCGTGGAGGCCGGTCTGAATCTCATGAATGCGGTGGGCCAATTAATGCAGCCGGGTTTCCTGCAGTTGGGGCGCGACGACGCCTTGTTTTATTTCGTCCAGGGCCGCGCCCTGTTACTAGCCTCGGGAAGTTGGGACTCCTCGAGCATCGAGGCCCAGGCGCCTTTCAAAATCGGCGTTTTCACCATGCCGCTGCCCCGGACCGACCACTCGCAGTATGGCCAGTTCGTCTTGGGCCACCCCTCGGAGGCCGGCACCGGCACCGGTCTGGTTTTTGGCTTAACGGCGGGATCGAAGAATCAGGATCTCGCCATTGATTTCCTGCGCTTCATCAGTTCCCAGCCCGGAAACACCCGATTTGCCGAGATGAGTGGCTGGTTACCCGCCGTGGTGGGTGTGCCGCCGAACGACCGGATCGCGCCGTTCATGCCCATCACCGAAGGCTATACCGCTGGCTTCGTTCCGGCCTTGTCTGGATTCGCGGATACCGCGCGCATCGTTTCCAACCATATGCACCGACTTGTGGGCCAGACCGGGAGTGTCGCGGAATTCATCGAGGGCGTTCAGCCCGACTATGGCGAAGCGCTCGCCTCCGATTTGCGCCGCAAGGCCAAAAACGGCCTTCGCAATGCCGAGAGCAAAGACACTTCCCTGGCCGCGAACTGGGTGCTGGGCCTGGAGGACAATGCCGAGGCGCGGGCCAAGTTCGATCAGTTGATCGAGGCCCAGAACGCGCAGGAGCAGAGCGCCTACTACTTGCGCCTAAAGCTGGAGTCCAAAAGGTAAGTTTCCTATGGCAATCCGCGTCTCGAATCCCAAGGCCCTCCACGAGTGGCGGCTCTATTTATTTTTGCTCCCTTCGTTTCTCCTCATCGGCACCTTTTCATACTTTCCCGCGCTCAGCGCCATCTACCACAGCTTCTTCGACTGGCAGGGCGGCGACTCCCGGAAATTCATCGGTCTTGATAATTTCCGGCGCATCGCGACCGACAAGGTGCTGTGGGGATCCTTCCTGACTATCGCCATCCTCGTTATCGCCAACATCGTCAAAATGATCCCGTCGATCGTCATGGCTGTCATGGTGCATCGGCTCAAGAGCGATCGCTGGCAGTACTGGTACCGCGTGCTGCTCGTGGTGCCGATGATCGTGCCGGGGCTGGTGACTCTGTTCATCTGGAAGTTCTTCTTCGATCCCAACATGGGCGTGCTTAACCGCGTGCTGGATGTCACCGGGCTGAAAAGCTTGCTCGTCGCGCTGGATGCGCATCTCTTCCACTGGGGAGTCTTCCTGCCCGACGTGCCGATTGCGTGGCTCAGCCAGCCGGATCTCATCATCCCCGCGCTCATCCTCTGGGGTTTCCCCTGGATCGGGGCGGTCGGTGTGCTGATCTACCTGGCCGGGCTGCAATCCATCGGGGTGGAAGTCTATGAGGCGGCCGAACTGGACGGCGCGGGACCGTTCCAGCGGTTCCTGCACATCGAACTGCCGCTCATCACCACGCAGATCCGGCTGAGCCTGGTGTTGCTCGTCATCGGCACCCTGCAGGGCTTCGGCCTCCAGCTTCTCCTGCTGGGTGAAGGCGGCGGAGCGGGCGGACGTGGCATGGTCCCCGGATTGTGGATGTTCAACCGCGCGTTCGTCGCCGGAGAGTTTGGCTACGCCTGCGCCATCGGCATGGTGCTCTTCGTTTTCATCCTCGTGCTCACCCTCATCAACAACAAATACGTCCGGGTGGATAAATGAATACCTCGAATAACAGGCGACCGGACCTCTTCAAGCATCTCGGAATCTGGCTGCTGCTCGCGATCGAGCTTTTCCCGCTCTACATGATGGTGCAAGTGAGCTTCAAGGATAACGCCATGTTCCTGCGCGATCCATGGCTTCCGGCTCCCATTGGCCAGTGGCACTGGGAAAACTGGATTTTTGGAGTCAGGCTGATCTTGCCCTACATCGCCAACACGGTTTTCGTCGCCGTCCTCGGCACCGTGTTCGGTTTGATGGCCGCCTTGCTGTCGTCCTACTTCTTCGCGCGCTACCGGATGCCGTTCGCCAACCTCTTCTGGTCCGCCTTTCTCGTCCTGATGCTCATGCCGGGCGTCGCCAATATTGTCCCGCTTTTCTCCCTGCTGAAAACCCTGAACCTTCTCAATACGCTCTGGGCCTTGATCCTGTTGGGAATGGCCGGTGTCCAAGTCTTCAACATCTACGTGCTGCGCAACTTCATCGAGGAAATCCCCAAGGATCTCTTCGAAGCTGCCGAGATGGATGGTGCGAGCCATTTCCAGCAGATTGTCAATATCGTCGTCCCCTTGAGCGGCCCGATCCTCGGCACCCTGGCCATCCTTTCATTCCTCGGAAAATGGAACGACTTCCTCATGCCGCTGATCATCCTGCAGGACAAACAGCTTTTCACCCTGGGCGTGGGTCTGATCTATCTTGACGGCGAGTATGTCAAGCAATGGGGGCAGATCATGGCCGCCTTCTTCATCGCCAGCATCCCGCTTATCATCATCTTTCTCTTCACGATGAAACTGTTCGTCCGCGGCCTCAGCGCCGGGGCCGTGAAGGGATGAGCTGACTCGTGGTGACGCGATGCATAATTTAACGCTCCAGAGGTGGGTTGCGGAGGCGGAGATTAATGCGTCTGAGGGTAGCTACCGAGGATCTTCACGAAGTGGCAGTGCTGGCCTAGCCCTTGCAGGGCTTCGACCAGCGCGGCGTCCCGAGCGTGACCTTCCGGATCGACGAAGAAGCAATACCCCCGGTCTCTCCGTTTCGAGGTCCGACTCTCGATCTTGCTCAGATTAATCTTCAGCCGCTCGAACGGTTCCAAAGCCTGCAACAGCGCCCCGGGTTTATCCCGCACGCGGAACATGACGGACGTGCGGTCATCGCCGGTGGGTGGGCAGGTCTCGTGCGAGAGGACGAGGAAGCGCGTGGTGTTGGAGGAGCTGTCCTGGATGGAACGCTCGAGAAGATTGAGCCCGTGCACTTCGGCGGCCATTTTCCCGCCGAGCGCGCCGGCGTTTGGCTCTTCGGCGGCGAGGGCGGCGGCGCGCGAGTTGCTCGAGACTTCCACCAGCTCGGCTTGGGCGAAGTTGGCGCGAATCCACTGGCGACACTGGCCGAAGACCTGCGGATGCGAATACAATCGCGTGATTCGCTCGCGCGGGATGCGGGCCATCAGGTTGTTGTCGATCTTGAGCAGAATCTGCGCGCAGATCTTGAGCGGTGAATCCACGAAAACGTCCAGGGTGTGATTAATCACGCCTTGGGAGGAATTCTCGATCGGCACGACGCCGTAATCCGCCCGGTCGCGCGCGACGGCGTTGAACACGTCGTTGATGCCGGACTCCGGCAGGTAATCCACGCTGGCGCCGAATTTCAGCCGGGCCGCCTCGTGCGTGTAAGTGCCGGCCGGGCCGAAGTAGGCAATGGTCAGCCCCTTCTCCAGCGCGAAGGAGGCGGACATGATCTCGCGGTAGATCGCGCGAATCGCCTTCTCCGGGAGGCGGCCTTGGCTTTTCTCGACCAAGCTGCGCAGCAGTTGTTCCTCGCGCTCGGGCGCGTAGATCGAGCCGCCGTCGCGGCGTTTCACTTTGCCGACTTCGTGCACCAGATCGGCGCGCTCGTTCAGCAGCGCGAGCAGGCGGTCGTCGATCGAGTCGATCTGAACGCGGATGTCATTCAGGTCCATCGGTGGGTATCTCGGGCTCCGTGACCGGCTCTTCCGTCGATGCGGTGAGGGGTGCCGCGACCGGTGGTTCTGCCGGCGCGATGGCGGCGGTGGGGAGAACGAGGCGGCGCAGTTCGTGGGCGTTGGGCAGTTCCTCCAGCGAGCGAAAGCCGAAATGCTCCAGGAAAACCTGCGTCGTTTCGTAGAGGAGCGGCCGGCCCGGCACCTCGGCGCGTCCGCCGATGCGGATGAGCGCCCGCTCGAGCAGCGACTGCACCACGCCATCCACGGCCACGCCGCGCACGGCTTCGATGTCGGCTTTCATGATCGGCTGGCGGTAGGCGATGATGGCCAGCGTCTCCAGCGCCGGGCCGCTCAGGCGGGAGGGTTTCGCCTCGGGGAAAAGTTGACGCACCCAGGGTCCGCAATCCTGATGGCTCACCAGCGTCCAGCCATTCACCTGCTCGACGAGCCGGAAGGCGCGGTTCATTTGCCCGTAGTCGGCGGTCAGCTCCTCCAGCGCGGCCAGAATTTCGGCTTCCCTGCTGGCGGCGAGGGCTTTCCGCAGCTCGTCCTCTTCGCCTTCTTTGGCGGCGGATTTAAACACGCCCGCGATCTCGCGCGGGGAGAGCGGCTTCTGGGAGGCAAACAGCAGCGCCTCGATGACGAATTTCAAAGTCATGATCAGGAACGGGCGTCGAGGTTACACGCGGGTGAGCTCGATCTCGCCGAACGTTTCCGGCTGCAGGACGCGCAACTGCTTGAGCCGGATCAGCTCCAGCAGCGCCAGAAAAGTCACCACCACTTCGGTGCGCGAGGCGGCCTGCGCGAACAGCTCGGTGAACTTGAGCGGCACGCCCGCGGCCGTGAGCCGCATGATGAGGTCGATCTTGTCCGAAACGCTGAAATTTTCCTCGAAGATCTCGCGCAGATCCTCCTTTTTATCGAGCCGCTGGAGCACGCCCTGAAAGGCGTGGATCAGGTCGAAAATGCTGACTTCGCCCAGCGGACGCTCGGGAGCGGCCAGTTCCGGCGTCTCGGGCACGCGGACGAACATGTTTTCCTGGGTGGCCTCGCGGATTTGCAGATGCCCGGCGGCGTCCTTGAACTTCTTGTATTCGAGCAACTGGCGGACCAGTTCCCAGCGCGGATCATCCTCTTCCGCCGCCTCTTCCGGCGGCTGCAGATCGACGGGCAGCAGGCTCCGGCTCTTGATGTAAATCAGGTTGGCGGCCATGACGAGGAACTCGCCCGCCACCTCGAGATCGAGCACTTTGAACATCTCCAGATAGCCCAGATACTGCTTGGTGATCTTCTCGATCGGGATGTCGTAGATGTCCACTTCCTCCTTTTTGATCAGGTAGAGCAGCAGATCGAGCGGCCCTTCGAAAATTTCGAGCCTGACTTTGTAATCCTTATCCATTCAGTGAGAGCGGAGAGTGTATGATGCCCCCGCCGGGAATGGCAACCTCTCGCAAATCGAGCGGTCCGCCCCCTCCGCGGGGCAGAATTCTCGCCTCCCGGTTTCGCGGAAACGTCCGGCTTTCCCTCCATCCGCGAAAGGACTGTGTATGGTTAACATATTCTATATCATTGGCGTCATCGTTGTCATTGTGGTCATCCTCAAGGTGCTCGGCTTGTTCTGAGCGAGTTCCGGCGGACAGCCGCACCCAGCTAACTTCACCGATCGCGCGGCTGCCGGGGACACCTCCGGCGGACCGCGCGGTTTTTTGGGTCCCGCCGGCTATTCCCCGAGCGCCGTGACCGGCCACATCAGCGGAATGCAAATGGAGGCGACGATCCAGAGAATGATATTTAAAAGGATGCCCACGCGCGGAAAGTCGGAGAATTTATAGCCGCCCGCGCCGTAAACGTAGGTGTTGGTCTGGTAGCCGATCGGGGTGGCGAAACAGGCGCTGCAGCCAAACATGAGGGCCACGATGAAGGGGCGAGGGTCCACGCCCATCTGGTAGGCGATCCCGATGACGATCGGGGCGAGCAGGACGGCAGTGGCGTTGTTGCTGATCAGCTCGGTCGTGACACTTGCCATGAGGTAGATCACGGAGATCATGACGACGGGGCCGACCCCGCCGAGGAGCGTGGTCACCTTGTGGGCGAGCAGGGTGGCGGTGCCGGAATTCTCGACGCCCATGCCGATGGCCAGCATGCCAAAAATGAGGATGATGATCTTCCAGTCGATGGCTTCGTAGGCCTCCTTCGAATCGAGGCAGCCAGTGAGCACCAACACGACCACACCCAGCAGAGCGAGGATACCGATGGGCAGAACGTTGAACGTGGCCAGCGCCACTACGGCCGCTATGACGCCGAGCGCGATGGGTGCCTTCGACCGGCGGTAGGACTTCGGATTCGACTCGGTGAGGCTCAGGAAATCCCGCTCGCCCATCAGCCGGTTGATCCCTGTGGCCGGACCCTCCACGAGGATGGTGTCGCCGAAATCCAGCCGCACGTTCTCGAACTGCTCGCGAATATTTTTGCCCTGGCGATGGATGGCGAGGATGAGCGCGCCATATCTTTGCCGGAAATTCAGCTCCTTGAGCGTCTTGCCCACCATGCTCGATCGCGGGCCGATGATGCCCTCCATGAGGCGCGCGGACTCGGTGCCGACGCCGGTGAGGCCCAGTTCCTCACGGCCCGGAAAGTCGATTCCCCGCGTTTCCTCGATGTCCTTCATGCCGGACGCGCCGCTTTTCAGCAAGATGAGGTCGCCGGGGTGGAATTCCAGTTTGTCCAGGGAAGTGCGGACTCGCCGCCCCATCCGGCTGACTTCCAGAATCCGCAGGTGAGGCAGCTTGGCCAGGGCGCTGTCGGAAAGGGCCTTGCCAATGAGCGGTGAGTCGTCGCTGATGACCGCCTGGGTTAAAAATTCGCGCTGTTCGCCGGGATCGATCAGCGCGGCCAGCGTTTCGCGTTTTGGCAGAAGCATCCGCCCGATGGTTAGAAGGTAAATGATCCCCGCCACGGCGTAAATGATCCCGAGGCGGCTAAGCTCGAAGAGACCGAAAGGCTCGAGTGCGTAACCGCGGGCCACGCCATCGACCAGCAGGTTGGTGGAGGTGCCGATGAGGGTGCAGGTGCCGCCGAGCATCGAGGCGAACGAGAGCGGAATGAGCAGGCGCGAGGCTTTGAGCCCGGTCTTGCGTGAGAGCGACATGATGATGGGCATGAACACGACCACGACCGGCGTGTTGTTCACAAAAGCCGACATGATCGCCACGGTGATCATGAGCATGGCGAGGGTGCGCAGTTCACGGCCACCGGAGAGCTTGTAAAACATTTCCCCCACGCCCTCCAGCACGCCGGTGCGGTCGAGCGCGGCGCTGAGCACAAACATGGCGGCGATGGTGATCGGCGCCGGATTCGAGAAAACCCCGAACATGTCGTCGGGACTCACAATGCCGGCGATCAACATGACCGCCGCCCCGGTCATGGCGATGAGATCGGGGGGCGCGAGGTCTCTCAGGAAGGCGTAGAACACGCCGGCCACGACCACGCAGGCCGTAATGATTTCATAATACTGCATGAGCCGAGGATCGGAGCGACGGTGGGATAGGGTGCGCGGCCACTCTACCAGCCGCTGGCGCGAAATCCCGAGCGCTTTCTATTCTTGCCGCTTTTTTAGCGGTTCGGATAGCCTTTCCCGATGAACGTTTTAGTGACGGGCGGAGCGGGGTTTATTGGCTCCAATCTCGTCGAGCAATTACTCCAGCAGGAGCACCAGGTCTCGATTCTCGATGATTTCAACGATTTCTACGCCCCGGAGCTGAAGCGGCAGAACGTCGCGGGCTTCTCCGATCGGGTCACGGTGCAGGAAGGCGATATCCGCGACGAGGCCACCGTGTCGCGGATCGTCGGCGAGGGCGGGTTCGACACCATCGTTCATCTGGCGGCCCGCGCGGGCGTCCGGCCCTCCATTCAGGCACCGAAACTCTACATCGATACCAACATCAACGGCACGTTCCATCTGCTGGAAGCGGCCCGGGCGAACGGCGTGCCCCGCTTTATCTTCGCTTCGAGTTCCTCGGTCTATGGCGTCATCGAGAGTGTCCCGTTCGCCGAGGACATGACGATCAACGCGACCATCAGCCCGTATGCCGCGACCAAAATGGCCGGCGAGCAGCTTTGCTCGAACTATTCCCATCTCTACGGCATGCGCTGCGTTTGCCTGCGATTCTTCACCGTCTATGGACCCCGCCAGCGCCCGGATCTGGCGATTCATAAGTTCACCCGCGCCATCTGCGAGGGGCGCTCCATCGATCAGTACGGCGACGGCACCACCCGGCGCGACTACACCTACGTGGACGATATCCAGCAGGGCATTCTCGCCTGTTTGACCTACGCGGGGCCCCTTTTCGACATCTTCAATCTGGGCGAAAGTCAGACGACCACGCTCGCCGAACTGATCGGGGCGATCGAGGACGCCCTCGGCAAAAAAGCGGCCATCAACCGCCTGCCCGAACAGCCTGGCGACGTGCCGATCACCTACGCCGATATTTCGAAAGCCCGCGAACGGCTCGGCTACCGGCCCACCACCAAGATCGCGGAGGGCATCCCGCGCTTTGTGGAGTGGTATCTGGAAACGCGCGCGGGAGTGGTCCGAAAATGAGTTTTCCGCGGGATGTCGGGCAGCTGCTGCAAGAGTTGATCCGCCTTCCCAGCGTGAATCCCGACGGCGATCCGGGGACGGATCAGGTCGGCGAAGGCGCCTGCGCGGAATATGTGGCCGATTTTCTGAGCCAATGCGGGGCGGAGGTGGAGCTGCGGGAGGTGGAGCCGGGGCGGCCGAATGTGATCGGTCGTTTCCATCCCGGCTCGGGCAAGCCGCGCCTCGTCTTCGCCCCGCATCTCGACACGGTGAGCGTGCGCGGAATGACGATCGACCCTTTCGCGGGAGAGAAGCGCGCCGGGCGAATTTACGGACGCGGCGCCAGCGACACGAAAGGGTCCGTGGCGGCGATGCTGATGGCGATTTTTGAAATGAAGGACCGGCTGGAGGCGCTCGATCACGAGATCTGGTTCGCCGGTCTGATGGGCGAGGAGGCGGGCCAGGATGGCGCGCGGGCCTTCGTGCGGGATTATCGGGTCGATTTCGCGGTGGTCGGCGAGCCGACGGAACTGCGGATCGTGCACGCCCATAAGGGCGCCATCTGGGTCACGCTCACGACCCGCGGAGTCGCCAGCCACGCCTCCACGCCCGACAGCGGAGACAACGCGATCTACCGCATGCACGATGTCATCACGTTTCTGCGGCAGGTGATCATGCCTGGTCTGAGGGCGTTTCCCGACGACGGGCTGGGGCATCCCACCCTGAGCATCGGCACCATCGCCGGCGGCAGCAAAGTCAACATCGTGCCCGATCGCTGCCAGATCGGCATCGACATCCGCACCGTTCCGGCGCTGGTGGAGAGCGATTATAAAAATGGGCTGATCCGCCAACTGGGCGCGGCATTTCCGGAGCTGGAAATCGAGGCGCGGGAGGCGCACGCCCTCCTGACCGCGCCGGATCATCCGCTCATCGCCCGCCTGGAAAAAGCGGGTGGGCGCTGTGTGGGAGCGCCCTGGTTTTGCGATGCGGCCATCTTTTCCCAGGCCGGAATGGCGGCCGTGGCGGTCGGGCCGGGGTCAATTTCGCAGGCGCATACGAAAGATGAGTGGATCCATGAGAATCAACTGGTGGAAGGACAGCAATATTTCGTTCGGTTTCTCGGGCTTTGCTGAGAAAATAAATCCGGCCCGGTGAAACTACAGCGTGCATTTAATGGCCTCATGGATGGGAAGTTGGGAGGGAGAGTTTCTGGTCTCCGCCGCGGTGCTGCTCCTTTTGACCTTCTGGTGCCTGGCCAGTATCGGCCTGGCCACGCTGGGGAGCTGGAATAATATCGCCCAGCGCTATCCCGCTCGCGGCCGGGCCTATGGTCGGCGTTACCTGCTGGAGTCGGCGCGCATTGGCTCGACCATCTATCCAAACTGCGTCACGGTCCACGTCTGCCGCGAGGGCTTGTTTCTCAATGTCATCGGGCCGCTCCGGCTCGGCCATCCGCCCATTTTCATCCCCGCCGCCGCCATGCACCACTACCGCACGCCCAAGACCTGGCTGGTGCGGCGGAGCGTTTTCGATATTGGCTGGCCGCGCATCTGCACGGTGCGGTTGCGGCGCTCGGTGGTGCAGGCCATCGAAGGCTTCGCCATCGGCTCCGGGTCGGCGTGACCTTCCCGCGGTCATCCTTCCCGCAGCGCTTCGATCAGGGTCTCTTCCAGCGTGAGGATCCCGCCTTCCGCCAGTTGCCGCTCGAGTTCCTCCTCCGACAAATGCTCGCGCAGGCTGGCCAGATCCGCCTCGTGCTCGCGCCGCTCGGTCACGGAGCAGCCAAGTCCCATCGTGGTGAGACTCGCGTGCGAGGCGCCGATGAAGAGGGCGGCGCGCTGGAAATGGCCGCGCTGCAAAGCGATGCGGGCGAAGCCTTCGACGATGTAGGGCTGGATCCAGCGGTTGCCCAGCTCGCGGACGATGGCCGCCTGTTCCCGGAGGAGGGTGTCGGCCGGCGTGAGGTGACCGGCGGCGATATAAACGCGGGCCAGACTCCAGGAGAGCAGCACCAGCACCCAGCGGTCGCCAAGATTCCGGTAAAGGCCGAGCGCTTCCTCTTTCAAGGCCCGCGCTTCGGCAAAATCGCCCCGGTCGGCCGCGAGCGTGCCGCGCCCGCTGATCGCGACCACCTTGATGTGCGGATCGTGCAGCCGTTCCGCCACGGCGAAGCCCTCGCTGAAATATTTTCCGGCGGCATCGGCGTTGCCCTCGTTGCGTTCCACGAAACCCATGAACGCGAGCAGCAGCCCGGCACTGGCTTCGTCGCCCAGCTCGCGGTAAATGTC
>JBGTNO010000198.1:0-10225 GCA_041743065.1 Chthoniobacterales bacterium | reverse complement strand
TCCGCCTGTTCCCGAGCCGCCTGGGCCTCTTGCGCCTGCTGTTGCTGCGCCTGTTCACGGGCGGCCCGCGCCTCTTGCTCCGCCTGCTGGCGGGCAGCGTTCGCCTCCTGTTCCGCCTGTTCCCGAACCGCTTGCGCCTCTTGTTGTTCCTGCTGGCGTGCTTGTTTCTGCTGCTTCTCCACCTCACCGCGTCGAGGTTCTTTTTGTTGTTCCTCAATCGGCTGCTCAGGGGTGGTTTGCTCGACTGCTGGCTCCGGTTTCTTCTCCTCGACCGGCCCGGCGGCTGGCTCACTCGGCGCGGGCTGCTCTGGCTGCGGCTGCCGTGGCTCGCCGTCGGTTTTCTTTTCCGATTTATCCCGCTGACGCTTTTCCGCCGGCTGATCGGGCTGTTCGGTGTCGGGCTGGGTGGCTTCGTTCGCGGGCGGCGCCTGGCGCTCTTTTCTGTTGCCTGTATTCTCCTGATTCCGTTCCCGTTTTCCGGCAGGTTTTTCTTCCTCCGGAGTGGCTGCGGTCTGCTCGGTCGGCGTGACGGGCGGCGGCTCCTCACTTGGGGGATCCGGTTGCTTCTCGTCCGCTACGACCGCCTGTTTGGCCTCATCTTTTTGAGTCTCCTGTGGGGCTTCCTTTGGCACGGCGGCTTCTTCCGGGTGCGAGGCCCGCGCGCCTTCGCGGCGACGTTGCCTCTCCTCCCGCTGGGCGATGACCTCGGCGGGCGCTTCGCCTTTTTCGGCGGCTGGCTCCGCGGCGAGAGCGGCCTGGGTGTTGTCGGATTCCCGCTTCATCTCCCGCCGCAGCTCGGTGGCCTTGCCTTCTTTCTCCGCGCGCTCCCAGCCGCGATCGACCTGGGCGTCTCTCATCCGGTCCTTCACCTTCCCGGGCTTGTGATCGCCGCTCCCGGCCCTGGCGGCAATGACGGGAGCAGCCAGCCGCAGCACGTTTCCATCCAGCTGCTGCCGATCGCCCCGTTCGAACCTGCCCGAGGTGCGCCGGTCGCGCTCGATCCGGACTCGCTCGATGGACCGGGAGGAACGCTGCCGCATCCGCTCGTAACTTGGGCCCTGGTTCACGATGATATTCCGCTGATAGACAATATTGGTCACGTTGCGCGTGCTGCCGATCAGGTGGTAATTGCGGTCGCGCGACACGATCTCTCCCCGGAGACGCCGGTCGCCAAACTGGCTCACCCTGACGAAACTGTAGTAATCGGGACCAATATCGTAGGAGACATCGACGGAAACGGTGATGCCGCGATCCCGATCGAACCGCGCTTCGGGCGGGAGCGGAGCCCAGCCGACATAATCGTCGCCAGAGCGCCACGAGACCCAGGAGGAAGCCCATTCGTTCCCCGGCACCCAGCACCAGCCGCGGCCACGCAGCCGCGCCCAGCGCCCATAGTGGTAGGTTGCCCAGGAATGAGGCTCTTCCGAAACGAAGGTCCAGCCGTAGTCGGAGTAAACCCAGCGTCCGTCGGTGTAGGGCGCCCAGTTCGAGCCGGTGTCGCGGGGTTGGAAAACGTAGCCGTATTCGTCCGTCTGATACCAGTCGCCGTAAGGATCGAGATCGTTGTAGAAACGGTCGTATCCCACCCGCTGGGCCGCCGGGACATCGTAATCGCTTTCATAATCCCCGCCCGCCCCGCCGACGTAGCGCCGTCCTTCTTCCGGCGCGCTGGCTTTCCTTTCCACCACCGGCGCGGGCTTCGCTGGACGCGCCCGCTCCGCCGCGTCCTCCGCCGCTCTTTTTTGCTCCTCCACCAGGCGCTGTTGCTCGGCCAGCAGAGCTTCCTTGTCGGAAAGGTCGAGTTCCTTGCCGCGCAGCCGCGCTTCCAGTTCATCGAGGCGTTCCTGCCGCATCCGCGCCTCGATCCGGCGCTCGATTTCCGCCTCGCGGGTGGCATCGCCCCGGCGCGGCTCGCAGGCCGCAAAAGTGAAAAGGGTGAAACCGGCGAGGGAGTAGGAGAGAAAACGGCGCATAGTGTGGGAATGGTTCGTGCGTTCCCTTCGACTCGCGCTTCGCGGGGTTTATTCAGTGCGGCGCGCCAGCCGCGCCAGGGCGTTTTGCAGGCGAGGCACATTGATCGGCTTGGGCAGATGATCGTCATAGCCCGCCGCCAGAGCCCGCTCGCGATCCGCGCGAGTCGCATACGCGGTCACGGCGATCGCCGGCAAATCTCCGCTCCGCGGGCGGCGGCGGATCTCCTCGATCATTTTCAATCCATCCATGGCCGGCATGCCGATGTCGCTGACGATCACATCGACGCGCTCCCCGAGCAAAAGGTCCAGCGCTTCCGCGGCCGACGCGGCACTGTGGACCACGGCACCGCGCTGTCGGAGCACGATCTCCATCATCGCGCGGGTGTCGGCCTCATCCTCGACCAGCAGAATCCGCACTCCCTCGATGGAAGCCGGCGTCTCCGTTCCGCTCTCCGCCTCCCTGCCAGTCGGTGGGGGAAGCGGGGTATTTTCGTCGGCGGGGCGCTTCACCCCGGCGGGCAATTTCACTCGGAAAGTGGCCCCCCGGCCCTCGCCCTCGCTCTCCGCCGAGACTGATCCGCCGTGCAGTTCCACCAGGCGCTTCACGATGGCCAGGCCGAGGCCGAGGCCGCCCCGCTGCCGGGTGCTTCCCGAATCCTCCTGCCGGAAGGGGCTGAAAACGTGGGCCAGAAATTCCGGCGAAATTCCCTTCCCGAAATCGGTGACCCGTAATTCCAAGTCTGACTCTTTTACCGCGATGGCCACGGCGAGCCGACCGCCCACCTCGGAAAACTTGATCGAGTTTGACAGCAGATTCCAGGCGACCTGCTGGAGTCGGCTGGCATCGCCGATCAGCGGAGCCGCCGCCGGGAACGAGCGTTCGATCCGGATCTGCCGCGCGTCCGCCGCCGTCTGCACCGTCTCGATCGCTCCCTCGACGATCCGCACGAAATCCGCGCGCTCCACCTGCAGTCGCAACCGGCCCGAGATGATGCGTGAAACGTCGAGCAGCTCATCCACCAGCGTGGCCAGCGCGCTGGCGTTTCGGTCGATCACCGCCAGGCCCCGGCGCGTTTCTTCATCCACCCCGTTTTCCTCGAGCAGGAGCTGAGTCCAGCCCGAGATGGCGTTTAAGGGCGTGCGCAATTCATGCGACACCGTCGCCAGAAACTCGTCCTTCAGCCGATTGGCGGTCTGCGCTTCTGCCCGGGAAATCTCCAGTTCCCGGGCCACCACCTCCGCCTGCTGGCGCGCGCGCGCCAGCGACAGCGTGGCCGCAAAGATCATCAGGCTGACCAGCACCCCCGCGTAGGCGGTGAGCGGCGCGATGTGTTGATCCGACCGCGCATCGAAAGCCGCGGTGGAGAGAAACTCGATCGTCCAGGTGCGGCGGGCCACGGAGGCGTAAGTCACCGAGCGCAGATGGCCCGCGTGCTCTTTGGAATCGGCAAAGTCGGGCGTTTGAAATAGAAGATCCTCGGTCCGGGTGCCGCCGCCGTCATAGATGGCGTAGCTCACGTCGCGCGTCTGCCGCGTGCTGGCAATCGTGCGCAGCAGATCGCTGGCGCGAAAGGCGGAGAAGACGTAACCGGCCAGACTCTCGCGCCGCTCTGGCAGCGAAGCTGGGGCCTCGCTCCCTCGATAAACTGGCAGGTAAATCAGAAATCCCGGCTGCTTTTCCCCCTCGATTTCCACGGCCAGAGTGACGCGGCCCGATAGCGCAGGCGTCCCGGTATCGCGAGCGGTGATCATCGCCTCGCGGCGAATGGCGTCGGCGTACATGTTGTAGCCCAGGCCCGCCTGATTCACGCTGCTAGGCGGCTGCAGGTAGAAAATGACGCACTCCTCGCGCCCGGGGGTGGCCTGCCAGATATGGAAGTCCGGGGCTCCCTCCGCCCGCCGGGCCGCCAAAACGCTCTCCCGTTCCCCCGGCAGAATCCGCCTCGCAAATCCGATCCCCAGCGCCCCCCGAAACTGATCGGTCAGCCGCAGCTCGCCGAAGTAGCGGGCAAACGCCTTCCGCGAGACCTCATCCGACGCCATGAAAAGCCCCCGGGTCCCCCGCAACAGTGCGATGTAAGTCGCCATGCGCCCCTGCAAATGCAGCCCGATCGACTCCGTGGTTCGCTCGAAGTTCAGGCGTTCCCGCGAGGCGGTCGTCTCGGCCACATAGCGCGTGGCCAGGCCCGTGAGGAGCAGAGCCACCGCGAGGATGGCATAAGGAATCCACGACGTCCTCACAGCACCCCCTTGCGGCGGAGGGCCTCCTCCATGGCCTTTTCGACCACCATCGTCGCGAGCTCCTGAGTGGCGGTGTCGAGTCGGGCGTTCGCCTGTTTCAGGACCGGGGCTTCCCCGGCCGCCAGAGCCGACCGCACTTCGCCCGCCAGGCGTTCTATTTCCACCTGGTCGGCGGGAGAGAGATCATTTCCCACCAGCTTCAGCGCGTTCTCCACGGCCCGCAGCATCTCTTCGGCTTGCAGCTTCGCCTCGGTAAAGACCCGCTCGCTCATGTCGTCGAAGGCGTGTTCGACCGAGGCGGCGACCATTCGCTCGACCGCTTCGTCGGAGACATCGACCGCGCTGGTGATGGCCACCTCCCGCTCGCGGCCCGTTTTCGTATCGCGCGCCAGCACCCGCAAAATTCCATCGGCATCGATGGCGAACTGCACGCCCACGCGGGCCTGGCCTTTTCCCGCCGGCTCGAACTCGATCTCCACCTCGCCGAGGGGCCAGTTATCCCGGGCCATTTCGCGTTCGCCCTGGAGAATGCGCACGGCCATCGCGCGCTGATTCGGCAGCGCGTTGGTGAACATTTCACCCATCTTCACCGGAATGGTCGAGTTGCGGGGAATGATCACGTTCATCAGGCCCCCAAACGTCTCGATCCCGAGCGACAGCGGGGTCACGTCGAGCAGCACCATGTTCCGCACCGCCCCGCTCAGGATGCCGCCCTGCAGCGTCGCGCCGAGGGCCACCGCCTCGTCGGGATTCTGGGTCAGATTCGGCTCGCGCCCGAAAATTTCCGCCACCAGCCGGCGGACCAGCGGCAGGCGGGTCGAGCCGCCGACCAGGAGGATCTCGTCCAGCGCGGCCGCGGACAAATCCGCGTCGGCAAAGGCGCGCCGGCAATGCGCCCGCGTCCGCTCGATCACCGGCCCCGCCAGCGCTTCCAACTCCGCGCGGGTCACCCCGACTGAAAGACTCTTCCCGTCCTGAAAAAACGGCAGCTCGATCCGCGTCGATTCCGCCTCGGAAAGACGGTGCTTCGCCCCGACCACCGCCTCGCGCAATCGGGCCAAGCCCTCCGGGCCGATTCCGGCGAAACCGCTCTTCTGGCGCACCGCCTCCAGCAACGCGCGATCGATGTCGTCGCCGCCGAGCCGCGTGTCGCCATTCGTGGCCACCACTTGAAAAACGCCGGCGTTCAGTTCCAGAATCGAGATGTCGAACGTGCCGCCGCCCAAGTCATAAACCGCGACCCTGGAGCGCTCGCTCAGTTTATCGAGCCCGTAAGCGAGGGCGGCGGCGGTGGGCTCGTTGACGATGCGCTCGACAGTAAAACCCGCCAGCTCGCCCGCCGCTTTGGTCGCCTGCCGCTGCGCGTCATTGAAATACGCCGGCACGGTGATGACGGCGCGATCGAAACTTTTTCCGAACGCCGCCTCCGCCTCCGCTCGCAGTTTCCGCAGAATCTCGGCCGAGACTTCCTCGGGCCGTTTTTCCAGACCTTCCGGCGTCCTTACCGTCACCGCTCGACCCCTTTCTCCGCCCAGCGCGTAGGGCAATTCCGGGATCGCTTCGCCCGCGCGCAAGCCCATCAACCGCTTCACCGAAAAGATCGTGCGCTCCGGCTCCAGCACGCGCCGACGTTCCGCCAGGCGTCCGACCGTCACCTCGCCGTCGCGGCTGAAATTCACCACCGAAGGCGTGAGCCGCGCGCCCTCCGCATCCGCGATCAGAATTGGGAAACCGGCATCCATCACCCCGATCAGCGAATTGGTGGTTCCGAGATCGATTCCGACAATATCCGACATATCCGAGCATCCTCGCGCCCCGCCCGGTCGCGCTCAATAGCTTTCTGGACTCAGATTTTGCCCACTGAGAGAAGTCAATCCCAAGCATCCGTTCACGACTGCATGACAACATTTGCACTGAATCACTCGTCGTCTTCATCTGGCACCACTACCGGAATGGGCGCTGGTATATTTCCGCGCCAGGTCGCGGCGGCTGATTTTGCCGCGTTCGTTCACCGGCAGCTCCTCGACGAACCAGAAATCGCGCGGCATCTGCCAGGTGCTCAGCGTTTCCCGGCATTGCTGGATCAAGGCCCGGCGGTCCAGCGCGGGCGCGGGCACGACGCAGGCGATGGCTTGCTCGCTGCGCGAATCGCTCCCGACGCCGAAGATCACCACTTCCCGCACGCCCGGCATTTGCCCGATGCGGGCTTCGACTTCGAGCGGGTTCAGCTTGCGACCGGCGATATTGATCACGTCGCTGACTCGGCCGGTCAGGTAGAATCCACGCGCGCGTTCCGCCACCGCGTCGCCGGTCACAAAACGCCCGCCGCCCAGCGTCTCCGGCTCGGGCGCGGGCCAGTAGCCATCGCCCACGGCGCCGCTGCGCACTTCCAAACGATCGCCGAGATCGAGCGTGACGCCCTCGAGCGCGCGTCCCACGAATCCCTCCTCGTAGTCATCCGCCAAACCGTCGTAGCTGATGCCGCCGCATTCCGAAGACCCGTAGAAGGTGTGAATCTTCCGCCCGAAGCGATCGGTGAACGCGTTTCCCACCGCCGGGGTGAGCGGCGCCCCCGCGGAAATACAGAGCCGCAGATCGGGAAAAGTCAGCTCGCCCGTCAGTCCGGTCAGCGATCGATAAAACACCGGCATCCCCGGAAAAACCGTCGCCCGCGAAGCCCGCAGCCCCTCCGCGATCGCGCGCGGCATTCGATCATGGCTGGCCACCAACGGGACGCCTCGGCAGAGGAGCGGCGTGAGCAGGTTGCTGAAGCCGTAGGAGTGGGAAAACGGGATCACGCCATAGTTGCGGTCGTCCGGACCGAAGCCCATCGTCTCGCAAATGTGGTCCGCATCGGCTACCAGTTGCGACGCCCGGAAGCGCACGGCGCGTGGAGCCGCCGTGGTGCCGGAAGTCAGCTTCAGCAGATCCGGGCGCGCCCCCGCGAATTCCGGCACTGCCGTTCGGGCGCAGGGTTGGATTCGCAGTTGGGCATCCTGCCAGGATGCGACCGCGCCGACTTGCAGCGCTGCCAGCAGCGCGGTCAGCTCGCTTTTTTCGACATGACTGCCCAGTGGAAACAGGATCAACCCCCGGCGCAACCCCGCCAGGACGATCGCCGGCCAGACGGGCGCATTGCCGAGTTGGAGGCCCAGAATGGAGCCTTCGGGCGACTCTCTCAAAAGTGGGAGCAGTCTCAGCGCCTCCGACTCTATTTCGCCGAACGTCCGCAAGCGAGTCCCGGCCCCGTCGAAGATCGCGCCCCGCCCGGCCCCTGCCTCCAGCGTGATGGCCCACCGCGCGAGCATGGCATTCTTTTCATTTGCGGAGGGCATGCGGGCCGGGTATCCTCCACGACCTTTTCCCGCTATGAAAGCAGATATTCATCCCAACTACCACGCGACGCGGATCAGCTGCGCCTGCGGCACGGTTTACGAGACCCGTTCGACCCGCCCAGGTCTTCAGATCGGTATCTGCGCGGCCTGCCATCCCTTTTTCACCGGCGAGCAGAAGTTCGTCGATACCGCCGGCCGCGTCGAGAAATTCGCGCGTCGCTTCGGTGGCGTCTCGCTGCGCCGCGGCACGACCAAAAAAGCGGGCGTTTAACGGCCCGCTTCGATTTTCTGAAACGGTGATCCCGCGTGCTGCCGGGATCACCGTTTCTTTTTCCCCCCTTGCTCCCGCTCCTGCTCTTAATCTCCCTTTCCCTCTCCAAAAAACGATTAAGATTACGAGCAGGAGCAAGATTAGGAGACACTAAGCCGCCATGGACTTCGCCCCGCTCATCGAAAAACACGCCGCCCGTTTTCGGGAACTGGAAGGGTTGATCGGCCGGAGCGATCTCTACGATAATCCGAAGCGCGCCCGCGATCTGATGCAGGAACACGCGCGGGTGAAGGAGCTGCTGGCCATCGCCGCCGATCTCGAAAAAGCCCGCACCGAGCTGTCGGAAAACAGCCCGCTGGCCAGTAGCGACGACGAGGAAATGGCGGAGATGGCGCGGGCCGAGATTCCGCAGCTGGAGCAGCGCATCGAGGCCGGCGAACGCCATATCCGCATCGCGCTGCTCCCGCCCGACGCCAGCGAGAACCGAGACGCCATTGTCGAACTCCGGGCCGGCACCGGCGGAAATGAAGCCGCGCTTTTTGCCGGCGATCTGCTCCGGATGTATGAGCGCTACGCCGAAGCCCACGGCTGGAAGATCGAGGATATGGAATCGAGTCCGTCCGATCTGGGTGGACTGCGCGAGGCCATTTTCCGCGTCTCGGGCGATGCCGTGTTCCGGTTTTTGCGCTACGAGAGCGGCGTGCACCGGGTCCAGCGCGTGCCCGCCACCGAGGCGCAGGGCCGCATCCACACTTCCACCGCCACCGTCGCCGTGCTGCCCGAGGCCGAGGAAGTCGATCTCGTTATCAAGCCGGAAGATCTCCGCATCGAGGTCTGCCGCGCGGGCGGGCCGGGAGGGCAGGGCGTGAATACGACCGATTCCGCCGTGCAGGTGCTGCATATTCCGACCGGCAAGATTGTGCGCTGCCAGGACGGTCGTTCGCAGCAGAAGAACAAGGAAAAGGCGCTCAGCATCCTGCGCTCCCGCCTGCTCGAGGAAAAGCAGCAGGAAGAGGCGGCCAAGTATTCCGCGCACCGGCGCAGTCTGATCGGTTCCGGCGGCCGCGAGGAAAAAGTGCGCACCTACAATTTCCCGCAAAACCGGGTGACCGATCACCGCATCAACCTGACTCTCTATTCGCTCGACCGTTTCATGCAGGGCGAAATGACGGAGATGATCGAGACCCTCCAGGCCAGCGACATCGAGGCGCGGCTGGAGGAAGCGCAGCTCGCGCCGGCGGGGAATTAAAACCACCGAGACGCGGAGGCGCGGAGAGGGAAAGACAGGCGGCCCTTCGGTCTAGCTAAAATTCTTTTGTCCGCGTCTCTGTGCTGCTGGGGAACGCGCTGGCCTGCGAGGCTCCCGCCTCGTCCTCGCAAGATCGCGGAGCGAAGGTGATGAAGCAGGATCTGGGCGTTCCGATGAAATCAGAGGCGGAGTTTCCGGGATTGGACGGCAAGCGGGACACTGGCGCGACGTTCGTCGAGGAGCGGAGCCACGTAAGACAGATTTGCAATCTGTCGGGGGCGAGCGCTAGCGAGGTGGAGGAAGCCCGCCGCCTGCGCCCGGACAGGTTGCAAACCTGTCTTCCGGTTGCGCAACCCCCCAAGCGCGAACGTGCCCTCTGTTCCGGCCCACCTTCGATCACTCTGAGAGAAAATCCGCATGAGAAAATGGGGTGGCGCTCATTCGCGGCTCCGCCCAGGCTGGGCGCCCCATGCACCCGCCGCCCAAGACCTTGTTGACCGTCCTCGACGGAGCGACGGAATATCTGGCTCGGCATGAGATCGCAGACGCCCGGCTCAATGCCCAATATCTTATCGGTCACCTTCTCGGCCTGAAACGGTTGGAACTCTATCTCCAGTTTGACCGCCCGATGGCCGAGTCCGAGCTGGCTCCGCTGCGTGAATGGCTCAAGAAACGCGGCCAGGGCGTGCCGTTGCAGCATTTGCTCGGCACGGTGGAATTCCACGGGCGCACCTTCGCCTGCGATGCGCGGGCGCTCATCCCGCGGCCTGAGACGGAGCACCTGGTGGAGCTGATCCTCGCGCGGGTCCAGGACCATCCGCCCCGGCGCATCCTCGACGTCGGCACCGGCAGCGGTGTGATCGCGCTGACCCTGGCGGCGGAGTGGCCCGGAGCGGAGGTGACGGCCAGCGATATTTCGCCCGCCGCTCTCGCCCTTGGTTCAGAAAATGCTGAAAAGCTGGGACTTCAGCATCGGGTCAGCTTCGTCGTCTCCGATTTGTTGCAGAGCCTTCCCGGAGAATTCAATTTGATCGTCGCCAACCTGCCCTACATTCCGACCGCGGAACTCGCGAGGCTGGCTCGCGAGGTGCGGCACGATCCCGCTCGGGCGCTCGACGGCGGAGCGGACGGGCGGCAATGGACCGACCGGCTCCTG
>JBGTNO010000197.1:0-12681 GCA_041743065.1 Chthoniobacterales bacterium | reverse complement strand
CGCGACCCCGGCCAGCGCCACCCCGCCCACCGCACGCCAAAGGTATCCACCCCCGGTCCCTTTTTCCTGCATTGGCCGTGTCATAGGGTGTGCTGTCATAGGGTCATATCATCTCTCTTGGGGGTTTCCGCGCGACATTGGGGGCCATTGGGGGGGGGAGTTCCGCGCCGCTCACCGCGCGAAACCGCTCCCGTTCTCACCCCCCGCCCTCCATCCGTCCAGCCCATTCCCAGCCGCATTTCATGTTAGCGGTAACGGTATAAGCAGGCGATGTTGCTCGAACAACGCGGGCGGGGACGACGAGGGCGGGAAGAACCCGGCCTCTTTTCCAGGGGCGAGCGATTTAGGGTTAGAACAACCACAACTCTCATGAAATCAAGCGCTCAGGACAAAACCGAAGGAACCGCCAAAAAAGCCGCCGGCACCATTAAAAAAGCGATGGGTCAGGCCACCGACAACCCCAAGCTGAAAGCCAAAGGCCGTGCTCAAGAGGGGGAGGGCAAGGTGCAGAACAAGGTTGGGGACGTCAAAAAAGTCTTCAACAAGTAACCGCATCCGCGGCTGGACGGGCGCGGGCTAAGTCGGCAATTTCCGGCGTGGACTTCGCCGAAATCGCCCAGGAGGTCATTCTCGATCACTGCCGGCATCCTCGGAATTATGGGGAGTTAACTGACGCAACGTGGCGGCGCGATGGAGCTAATCCTGAATGTGGGGACGAGATCACGCTCTACGGTCGGGTTAGGCGTGATCGCCTGGAGGGGATCAGCTTCCTCGGGTCCGGATGCGCAATTTGCCTGGCATCGGCCTCGCTGATGACGCAAAAATTGGGCGGCCTCACTTTGGAGGAAGCGGGTTCGTTACGCAGCGGTTTCCAGGAATTGCTGACGGCGGAGGAGGCAGCGTCAAATCCTCTATTGGGCGAGCTGCAGGTGTTGCGAGGAGTGCGCGATTACCCCTTGCGGGTAAAATGCGCGATGCTGGCTTGGCGCATTTTGGGACAGGCCCTCACGGCGGGACCCACGAACTGAATCATCCTGACGGGTTCCGTGAAACCCGCTTTTTGCAAATGGCTGGCCCCGGGTGGTCCAAGGAATGCTTTATCAGGTTGGACAAGGCTCCAAGCTTCTCCCGTTTGCCAGTTATCTGGTGGTCGGAAGTTTGGAGGCACCGCCAGAACTACCGTGAGCGATCAAATCGTCCTGCCAACGGCCACGGCAGGCACCCGCCTGTCGGGTCTCGAATCCCTGCGCCCCTTCGAGGGCTGGCGTTCCGTTGTGCCCTTCTTCATCCTCGCGGCCTTGCTTATCGCCGGAGCCGCCGGGCCTTATTTTCTGGCGGAGAGGACGCATTCGGTCGTCACCATCTGGCCGTCGGCCGGAATTCTTCTAGGCGCGGTGCTCCTCTCGCCCCGGCGGCTCTGGAGCTGGTTGCTCGGCACGGGTTTCTTGGTCCTGAGCGGGCTGACCTTGGTCCTTTATCAGGTCGGAGTTCTCCAGGCGGTGGCGAGCGGTGCTGGATCGGTCGCGCAGTGTCTTCTCGGCGTCTGGCTGGTCCGCCGCACCACCGGCGACCGGACGCCCGATATGGGGCGTCTGCGGGATCTCACCAGCGTCATCGCGGCGGCCCTGCTCGCTCCCCTCGCCAAATGCCTGATCCTGCAAACGCTCGCCTTTACTCATCCGGGTGCGGGCCTGGCCGGCGTTTCCTTCTCGGTCTGGTGGGCGGCGCACGCGTTGGGAATCGCGGTTTTGACGCCCTTTCTCATCACCTGGGCCGCGCCCCGCGAGCAGGCCCGGCCGCGCACCTGGCTGGGCTGGATCGAGCTGGGAGCGGCCTTTCTGGGTTTGTGCTTGGCCGCTCAACTGATCTTCGGCGATTTCCCGAAGGGGCAGGATCTGGTGCTCACGTTTCCTTTTTTCACCATCCCCTTTCTTTTCTGGATCGCGATGCGGTTTGGCCTGCGCGCCTCCACCCTGGCGGCTCTGCTTCTCACCCTGATCGTGATCGTCAATACGGCGCGCGGCACCGGGCCCTTGCCCTCGGTGGCCGCGCTCGGCTCGGAGCAGGCCTTCATTTTGCAAATCTTTCTCGGGGTTTCCATCCTGAGCAGCCTGCTGCTGGCGGCGTCCATGACGGATCGGCGGCGCACCGAGGCCGAAATCCTGACGCTGAATCTGAATCTGGAGGAGCGCGTGCGCGAACGCACCTCGGCGCTGGAAGCCAGCGAACAACGTTTCCAGGCGCTGGCGGAGGCGGCGCCGGTGGGCATCTTCGCCACCGACTCGGAAGGGGTCTGCACTTACGTCAATGATCGCTGGTGCGAATTCACCCAGCAGAGCGCGGAACGATCGATCGGCCAGAACTGGCTGGAGGTGATCGATCCGCGCGACCGCGAAGCGATGCAGCGCAAATGGGAGCGGACCCGCCTGGAGGACGAGCGGATGGAGGGCGAGTTTCGCCTGCGTTCGCGCGATGGCCGGACGAAGTGGGTCTTTGCCCAGGCGGCTCCAGATCGCTCGGATCCGGGCCAGCGGGCTTTCATCGGGACGGTGACCGACATTTCCGAGCGGAAAATCGCGGAGTCGGCCACGGACAAGGCCCGCGAACAGCTGGAGGAACGGGTGAAGGACCGGACCAAGGAACTTTCGCGCGCCCTGGCGCAGATCCGCGACAGCGAAGCGCGCACCCGCGCGGTGATCGACTCGGCGTCGGACGCCTTCATCGCCGTGGATCAGGATGGTAACATTACCGACTGGAACCCGGAAGCGGGCGCCACCTTTGGCCATGAACGCGAGGACGTGGCCGGGCGCCCGCTGGTCGATGTCATCCTTCCCGGGGAGGGCGCGGACCGGCTGCGGATCGCCTTTGCCCAGCTCTTTTCTTCCGGCGCGGGCGCGCTGCTGCGGCACCAGACGGAGTTTCAAGCCATTCGCCAGAACGGCGAAAGTTTTCCGGCGGAAATGACGGTGTCGCTCGCGGGCGACTCGAATCCGCGGCGCTACAGCATCTTTTTGCGCGACATCACCGCGCGCAAGCTGGCCGAGGATGCGGTGCGGGAGAGCGAGTCGGTCCTGCGCAGTTTCTTCGACAGCACCCCGATGATGATGGGCCTGGTCGAGCTGTTGAGCGACGATGTGCTGAACGTCTCGGCCAACACGGCGGCGGCTCGTTTTTACGGGAAATCGCCGGCGGAGATGGCCGGTCAGCGTTCTTCCGATCTCGGCCTGAACGCATCGACGCGGCGGCTCTGGGTCGGCCACTACCGGGAGAGCCAGGAGACGGGCACGCCCAAGCATTTCGAGTGGCGGCTGGATACGGAGAACGGGCCGCGGCAGCTCTCGGTCACGGTCTGCTTCGCGACGCAGGGTCCGCGCGGGCGGCCGCAGTTTGCCTACGCGGCGGAGGACATCACTGATCGCCGGCTGGCCGCCGAGGATCTCCGGGAGAAAACGGAGGCGCTGGAAAACGCGGCGGAAGGGGTGGCGAGGGTCGATTCGCAGGGTCGAATCATGTCGGTGAACAAAGCCTTTTCCGACCTGACGGGATACCTGACTGAGGACTTGATCGGGCAGGAGTGGCTCTGCACGACCCATCCGGAGGATCGGGCTCAGATGAAAGTCGCCTACCAGACCATGCTGGCGCAGGGCAAAGCGGAGCAGGAGGTGCGCGGCCTCCACAAAGACGGCGCCAACCTTTTCCAGCAGCAGGTCATCGTGAGCACCTATGATCACTCGGGGAGCTTCATCGGGCATTACTGCTTCGTGCGGGACATCACCAGCCGCGCCCGCGCGGAGGCGGAGCGCGACGGCTATTTCACCCTCTCGCTCGACATGCTCTGTATCGCCGGATTCAACGGCTATTTCCGGCGGTTGAACCCGGCGTTCGAGCGCGTGCTCGGCTTTTCGATCGCGGAGCTGCAGGCGGCGCCGCTGGTTCATTTTGTGCATCCGGACGACCGGGAGAAGACGGAGGAGCTTTTCGCCCGAATGGTGGCCGGTGAGGAAGCGATCGGTTTCGAAAACCGCTACCGGTGCAAGGACGGGAGCTACCGCTGGTTTTCGTGGACGGCGCGGCCGTTCTCGGAAGAGCAGATCATTTACGCCGTGGCGCATGACGTGACGGAACAAAAGCGCGCCGCCGAGGAGATCATCGCCTCGCTGGAGGAGAAAGACGTCCTGCTGAAGGAGATCCATCACCGGGTGAAGAACAACCTGCAGGTCATCTCGAGCCTGCTCCAGCTTCAGTCCGGCTACATCAAGGATCCCAAGACGCTGGAGACTTTCCGCGAGAGCCAGAACCGGATTCGCTCGATGGCGATGATCCACGAGAAGCTCTATCAGACCGAGTCGCTGGCGCGGATCGACTTCGAGGAATACGCCACCAGTCTCGCGGCCATGCTCATTCGTTCCTACGCGACGACTTCGGGCATCAAGCTGAAGACGGCTATCGAGAAAGTGGATCTCAATCTCGATGTGGCGATCCCGATCGGCCTGATCACCAACGAGCTCCTTTCCAACGCGATGAAGTATGCCTTTCCGGGCGATCGTGGCGGCACGGTGACGGTGGCGTTGAAGAAACTCGAGACCGGGCGTTTCCAGCTCGCCATTTCCGACGATGGCGTGGGACTGCCGGAAGGGCTGCAGGTGGAGAAAGCCAAGAGTCTCGGCTTGCGGCTGGTGCGGATCCTGACGGGGCAGATTGGCGGTGAGTTGAATTTTGCTTCGAAAGAGGGCCGAACTACGTTTACAGTGACTTTTTCTGATGGCGATTGACTCCGATAAAATTCGTATTCTGATTATCGAAGACGAGGCGATCGTGGCGGCGGATTTGCAGGACCGGCTCGAGCAGCTCGACTACGATGTGGTGGGGGTGGCCAGCAATTCCCAGGATGCGTTTCGCCTCCTGGCGGAAAATACGCCGCAAATCGTGTTGTCCGACATCATGATCCAAGGTGATCTCGATGGCACGCAGGTCGCGACCCGCATCCGCGACGAATACAGCCTGCCGGTCATTTTTCTCACGGCCTATTCGAGCGAATCGGTCGTCGCGCGCGCCAAATCGGCCGGGGCGTTCGGTTACCTGCTGAAACCTTTTGAGGAGCGTGAGTTGCAGATTTCCATCGAGATGGCGCTGTATAAGCACAAGATGGAGAGCGAGCGGGAACGCCTCGTCACCGAACTCCAGGACGCGCTGGCCAAGGTGAAAATGCTGAGCGGGATGCTGCCGATTTGTTCCTTCTGCAAAAAGATTCGCGACGACCAGGGCTACTGGAGCCAGGTGGAAACGTATGTCGCCGAGAAGAGCGAGGCGCGCTTCAGCCACGGTCTTTGCCCCGACTGCGCCAGCCAGCTCTACCCCGGCATCGCGGAGGAAGTGCAGAGCAAGGTCGATCAGCAACGCCCGACTCACCAGCATCCGTAAAATGGCGCCAAGGAGCGCGGACGTCCCGTCCGCTTCCGCCATCTGACCGAATAACGGAAGCGGACAAGATGTCCGCGCTCCTTGTAAGTAAGACCCTGATTTGCAAACCACCTTTTCCGAAAACTGGAGGCAGCGTCGCGTCGCGTGGCAAAATGCGGGCCTCGGTCTGCTGACGCTGCTGCTGCTCCCCAGCTGCCACCCGGCGGGAACGCCCGATCCCGCCGGGCCCACCACCCTCCGCCTGCTGGTCGAGGCCGATGCCACCGGCGGGTGGGCGGAGGTTTTCGAAGGTTTCGAGCGGGAGAATCCCGGCATCACGGTGCAGGCGATCGAAGGCCCGGCCGCCACCAACACCCGCGAGGATCTTTATGTCACGGCCTTTCTCAGCGGCGGACAGATTTACGATCTGGTGATGGCCGACACGGTCTGGATTCCCAAATTTGCCGTCGCCGGCTGGCTGGCCGACCTCACGGATAAATGGAGCGAGGAACAGTGGAGCCGTTTTCTGCCCGGAGCCCTGGAGGGCAGCACCTTTCGCGGGCGCATCTACCGGGTGCCGACGCAGATGGACGGCGGGATGCTTTACTATCGTCGGGACCTGCTGGAAAAGGCGGGCGAGTCCCCTCCCCGATCCTTCGATGAGCTCCGGCGGCTGGCTTGGAAACTGCAGTCACCCAGCCGGTTGTGGGGCTACGTCTGGCAAGGCCGCCAATATGAGGGTCTGGTCTGCAACTACCTCGAAGTGCTCCGCGGCTATGGCGGATTCTGGATCTCGAACGATGGGAAAACGGTCGGCCTCGATCAGCCCGCGGCCCGCGCGTCGCTGCAATTTCTGGTGGATACCGTCGGCACCATCTCGCCGGGTGGCGTGACCACCTACAGCGAAGAGGAGAGCCGCCAGCTTTTCCAATCCGGACAGGCCGTTTTCCTGCGCAACTGGCCCTACGTCTATCCCCTCGCCAATAGGCCCGATTCCCCGATGCGCGGGAAAGTGGGCGTCGTTCCGCTCCCGGCCCAGCCCGGCGGCCAGTCCTCCGCCACGCTCGGGGGCTGGGGGCTCGCCATCGCCCAAAACTCGCCCCACCAGGAGGCCGCCTGGAAACTGCTCGAATACTGCGCGCGGATTCCGGTGGCGGAGACGCTCTACCGCCGGGCGGGCCTCAATCCCACCCTGAAGGAATTTTACGAGTCTTCGCCGGATCCGATGGTGCGTGATCTCCACCGCATTTTGCGGCATACCTCGCCGCGCCCGATGGTTCCGCAGTATGCGCAGGCTTCCGACATTCTGCAGCGCTACCTCAGCTCCGCCCTCACCCGGCGGCTGACCGTCCCCGAAGCGCTCGACGGCGCGACCCGCGAGACCAGGCTGCTGCTCCATCGACCATGAACTCGAAACGCTCCTCGCTGAGTGACCAGTCGTTTGGCCTCATGCTCCTCTCGCCGGCCTTCGCCTTCCTGCTGGTGATTGCGGTCTATCCGATCTTCCGCGTCCTCTGGCTCAGCCTGCTCACCCAGAATCTCGGCACCGGGCTGCAGCCGAGATTCAGCGGCTTCGATAACTATGTCCGCGCCTTCAGTGATGGACACTTTCACCAGACGCTCGCCAACACCTGCCTGTTCGCCTTCGCGGCCGTCTCGGTGGAGCTTGTTCTCGGGCTTTTTTTCGCGCTGCTGCTGCGCCGTTCCTTCCGCGGGCGCACGGCGGCCCGCACGATTGCCCTCCTGCCGTGGGCCTTGCCCACCGCCGTGTTGGCGCTGGCCTGGGTCTGGATTTTCAACGATCAATTCGGGGTGCTGAACGACCTTCTGCTGCGTCTGCACCTCCTGGAAAAACCGGTCGCGTGGCTCGGACGCGGCGATACCGCCATGTTCGCGGTCATTTTCGCCGATGTCTGGAAGACGACGCCCTTCATGATGATCATCCTGCTGGCGGGTCTCCAAAATATCGATCGCGGCCTCTACGAAGCGGGACGCATCGACGGCGCGAACGCGTGGCAGCAGTTCTTCTTCATCACTCTGCCGCTGCTGGTGCCCTCGATCATGCTGGCGACGCTCTTCCGGTTTCTGCAGTCGTTTGGCATTTTCGATCTTATCTATGTGATGACTGGCGGCGGACCGGGCGGCGCCACGGAAACGGTCGCCATCTATTCCTACAACACCTTCCTGCGCTACCTGGACTTCGGTTACGGAGCGGCGCTGATTGTGATCACTTTTCTCATCATGGCGGGCATCGCGATCGTCATATATTGGCCTCTCTCCCGCGCCCGCGGCGCGCCATCTGCCTAGTCGATGAAACGCTGGCTGTTTTACCTGCTTATCTGGATAGCGGTCGCTTTTTGCCTGGCTCCGTTTCTGTGGCAAATTATCACTTCTCTGAAATCGGATGCCGCCATCACGGCCGTGCCGGTCAGTTATTATCCGGCGGAAGCCACCGGGCGGCACTACGCCGAGCTGTTCCAGCGCAAACCTTTCGCCCGCTACCTCTGGAACAGCTTCTTCATCTCCACCGTTTCGACTTTTTTGTGCGTCGGCTTCGCTTCCCTGGCGGCGTATGCCATCGCGCGCCTGCGGGTGCGAGGCTCCCGCATTTTTCTCGGATTGCTGGTGGCGATTGCTTTTTTTCCGCCGGTCATCTTTTTCTATCCGCTCTACGAAATGGTGCGGGCGACCGGCACGGCCAATCACTCCATCGCGTTGATCGTCCCTTATGTGACCTTCAATCTGCCCTTCGCGACATTGGTGCTGGCCGCTTTCTTCCGCGGAGTGCCGCTGGACATCGAGGAAGCGGCGCGGGTGGATGGCTTCAGTCGCTGGCAGCTCCTGCTTCACATCATTCTGCCGCTGGCCGCTCCCGCCGTGGCGACCACCGCCCTCCTAACCTTCATCAACTGCTGGAACGAGTTCCTACTCGCGCTCACCTTCATGACCGGCGATTCCGCCAAGACGGTCACCGCCGGCATCGCCAGCCTGAGCGGCGGTTCCAGTTTCCAGATTCCCTGGGGCGCGATCTCCGCGGCTGTGGTCGTGAGCACCTTGCCGCTGATTGTGATGGTCGTCCTTTTCCAGCGGAGGATCGTGGAGGGGCTCACCGCCGGAGCGGCGAAGGGCTGATCGCCAAACCGGGCGGCCGCCGACTCCAGCAGGATGGCGATCTCCCCGACCGCTTCCGTGAGGCTCATCGAGCGATCGCAAAGGGGAAGGCAGGCGTCGAAAAGACCGTGCCCCGCCTCGATCGATCCGCCGAAAGCGAGGCGCGGTTTAGCGAGGCGGCGCGCCCTCCGGGCAATCTCGCCCGGTCCCTTTGCGGTGATCGTCTGGACGTCGATCCACCCCTTGCCCGTCACCACGAGATCACAGGCCGCCCGAAGCAGGCCGCACCTCAGAGGTAAGGTCGAAGGCCCCTCACCTAATTTTCCCCAGGTCTAACTGGCGTTCCGCGTCCGCTTCCGCCAAATATTGACCCATGCGACACTTGTTTCCGTTTCTCGCGATGCTTTTCGGCCTTTCCCTCATCGGCCACGCCGAGGATCGGCCGGTGGATGGCGTGATCCTTCTCATCGCCGACGGCACTTCCTTCGAGTTGCTCACCGCCACCCGCATCTGGAAATACGGCGCGGCGGGCCGCCTCGAGCTGGAGAGCCTTCCACAGTCCGCCGTCGTTCGCACCTTTTCCGCCAACAACCTGGTCACTGATTCCAGCGCGGCTGCCACCGCTTACGCCCGCGGGGCCAAGGCGAAAAACGCGGCGGTCGGCATCACCAACCCGCCGTTGCCCAGCATTATGGCCATCGCCAAGGCGGCGGGCTGGAGCACCGCGATTCTGACCGACGATGAAATCCAGGGCGGCACCCTCGCGCCCTTCTACGCCGCCGTGGAAAAGCGGCTCCGGTTCGATCTCATCACTCAACAAGCCATCGAGGCGCTCGGCCCCACCCTCGACGTTTTGGCGGGCGGAGGCCGCGCCTGGCTGAATCCCGAGCACCGGGCGGACGATGAAGCCACGCACGAGCGGCTGGTGGCCAATGCCCGCCTGCTCGCCGACAGTGCCGTCCTCCAGATCCACGAGGCGCGGGAGCTGGCGGCGGTCTCCGATCTCTCCCGGCCGCTTCTGGCCACGTTCTGGGATGGCACCGCGCCCTACTACGCCGATGGCGAACGCACCGTGCGGCTGGCGGATCTCGCGGAGAAAATTCTTTCGCTCCTGCAGGCCCGCGGCAAGCCCTTCCTCTTCGTCGTCGAAGCCGCGCTGCCGGACAAGGCGTGCCACCGCAACAGTGCCCGCCGCGCCATGACCGAGGTGATCGAGTTCGACGAAACCCTTCGCCGGCTTCGCGCAAAAATCAGCTCGCGCACCCTGTTGCTCGCCACCACCGACCACAGCACCGGGGGGCTGTCCCTCAATGGCTACCTGTCCCTCAAGGCCTCGCCCGACAGCCTGCTCCGCGAGAACCCCATTTCCCGCCAGCCCGTCCTTTCCTGGGCCAGCGGCCCGGGGGTGCGGGACCCGCCGCTCCAGCCCGATCCCCTCGCCGCCGACGCCACCCAGCCGAGCCTGATTTCCCTGCCCAGCGCCCTGCATAATGGCGGCGACGTCTGGTTGCTCGGCCAGGGACCGGGCAGCGAAGCCATCCACGGCTTCCTCGATAACACCGACATCTTTCGCCTGATGAAGCGGGCCATCGAACGGTAGCTACGGCCGCCTTTTCGCCAGCCGCCGTCCCTCGGGGTCGCGGACGAGCGGGGCGTGATAGAACGTCGGCAGGCTGGCGCCAAGCCCCCGATAGAGCAGGATTTGCCGGAAGGTCGAAGCGAGCAGATCCGCCCCGCGCACCACTTCCGTGATGCCCATCGCGATGTCATCCGCCACCACCGCCAGTTGATAGGACGGCACATCATCCCGCCGCCAGATCACGAAATCCCCGAAATCGCGTCCCGCGACCGCTTCCCGCCGCCCCTCCGCTCCATCCGTGAACCCGACCGAGTCGCCATCCGGCACCCGAAATCGCCAACTCCAACCTGTGGGCTCCTCCGTCCCGACGGCTCGACCGCGGCAGGTTCCTGGATAAATCGGCTCCTCGTCCTCCAAGTGCGGAGCGCCCGCCAGCAGGATGTCCCGCCGCGAACAATCGCATGGATAGATAAAGCCCAGGCGCCGCAGCCGCCGCCAGATTTCCAGATAATAGGCGCGCCGCTCGCTTTGGACATACGGCGCGTGCGGCCCCCCCACCTCCGGCCCCTCCGTCCAGCGAAAGCCCCATTTCCGCAAGTCCGCCAGCACCGCCGCCGTGTATTCCGGGCGGCAACGCGCCGCATCCAGATCCTCCATCCGCAGGATCAGCTCGCCTCCCGCCACCTGGGCTCGATCGCGGGCCACGGCAAAGGTTGCCCGATGGCCTTGGTGCAGATACCCCGTCGGCGATGGCGCCAGGCGCCCGCGATAGTGGGAGGATTCACTCATGCGCAAACTTCACCGAACCCACCTCGGAAGCGCTTCGCTTTCATCTCCTCTCCAGCATTGGAACAACAAAGTCGTGAAGCTGCCGCCTGGCAACAGGTAACATGTGGGGCGCCGATCCTATTTGCCACCCCGTAGCGCAAGCTTCCAGCTGCTTCCAGCTTGCCGTCGTTCCTCAAAATTCAGAGCCGGAGGCTCCGGTTTGGATGGCAAGCTGGAAGCTCGCGCTACGGGCGGAATCACTCTATTCGCCAACTCTGGGAACGGCGTTGATTATGAGACTCTCTAACCCATGGGTTACTAGGGAGAGGAGACAGTCGGCCTGACCCTCGAGCTACAGCGGGCAACGGGCGCGTCCACGCTCCAGAGGTGGATTCAATCAACCGGAAATTCGCCGTCGTCATCTTCCATCTCTTGGTGAAGGGCGGAACCCTCCCGCTCCTTTCCACGACCTCAGGCCACCGCCGCCGCGTGTTCCAGAAACCAGCGGTAGGTCGAGGCAATCCCCTCCTCCAGCGGAATCGACGGACTCCAGCCCTCCGCGCGAAGCCGGCTCGAATCCATCAACTTGCGCGGGGTGCCATCGGGCTGGCTCGGATCGAAGGCCAGTTTGCCCTCGAAACCGACCACCCGGCAGATCGTTTCCGCCAGCTCGCGAATCGTCACGTCCTCGCCATAGCCGATATTCAGAATTTGCGGCGAATCGTATTCCTCCAGCATGAAGCGGCAGGCACTGGCCAGGTCCGCGCTGTGCAGAAACTCCCGCCGCGGCGTCCCCGATCCCCACACCCTCACCGCCCCCGCCCCCGCCACCTTCGCCTCATGCACCTTGCGCAGGAGCGCCGGCAGCACATGCGAGCTCCGCAGATCGAAATTGTCGCCCGGCCCGTAGAGATTGGTCGGCATGCCGGAGATGAAGCGTTTGCCGTATTGGCGGGAATAGGACTGGCAGAGCTTGATCCCCGCGATCTTCGCGATCGCGTAGGCGTCGTTCGTCGGCTCCAGCGCCCCCGTCAATAACGAGTCCTCCCGAATCGGCTGCGCCGCGAACTTCGGGTAGATGCAGGAACTTCCGAGGAAAAGCAGCCGCTCCGCCTCGTAATCCGCCGCCGCTTCGATCAGATTATTCTGGATTTTGAGGTTCTCCAGCAGGAACTCCACTGGAAAATCGTGGTTCGCCTTGATCCCGCCCACCTTCGCCGCCGCCACCACCACCCACTCCGGCTTCTCTGTTTCAAAAAACGCGCGCACCGCCGCCCGGTCCGTCAATTCCAGTTCCGCATGGGTCCGCGTGACCATGCGATACCCCTGCTGCCGCAATTCCCGCAGGATGGCTCCCCCGGCGAGGCCGCGATGTCCGGCTACATAGACTCTTTTCATCGGGCGGGACATTACACCGCCTCACCGCCATCGCCAGCCTGATATTCTGAACGATCCCGGCGAGCAACCGTCTTTCTCCCACTGCTGAATTTCCCCCCACCTCCGCGTCCTGCACGCCCATCGGCGCTGGGATGATTTCTGGTCGCACCGCGAAGCCGCCTTGATCCCCGGTGGTTTTGCCCCCACAGTCCCTCCTCTCTTTCTCACGTGGCTGATTCCAAGAATATTCTCTTCGTTTGCACCGGAAATATCTGCCGCAGCCCGATGGCGGAAGGTATGATGCGGCATCTGTTGCGCGACCGGCCGGGCTTCACCGTCGCCTCCGCCGGAGTCAGCGCCGCCCCCGGGTACGCGCCCAGCGCCCACGCCATCGAGGTCCTGCGCGGCTGGGGCATCGATATCAGCCGCCAGCGCAGCCAGCCGCT
>JBGTNO010000196.1:0-4683 GCA_041743065.1 Chthoniobacterales bacterium | reverse complement strand
GGTGGTGGTGGAAAAGGCGGGCGAGATCATCCCGGCGGTGGTGCGGGTGGTGATCGAGAAACGCCCGCCCGAGGCGAGGCCGTATTCGCTGGTCGAGGCGGTGAAGGGCCAGTGCCCCTCCTGCCAGAGCGCGATCGTGCGGGAAGAGGGCTTTGTGGCGTGGCGGTGCCCGAATTTCGAGTGTCCCGCCCAGGCCGTCACCCGGATCACCCATTTCTGCGCGCGGAAGGCGCTCGATATCGAGGGCGTGGGCGGGATCGTGGCCGAGGCGCTGGTGCGGGGCGGCCTGGCGCGGACGCCGCTCGATTTGTTCGGGATCGAGGCCGGCACGCTCGCCGGATTGAATCTGGGTTCGGAGGAAAGCCCGCGCCGTTTCGGCGAAAAGAACGCCGCCAAAGTGATCGAGGGTTTGCGGCGGGCGCGGACTTCGATGCCGCTGTGGCGCTGGCTTTTCGCCATGGGCATTCCGCAGGTCGGCGAGTCGGCTGCCAAGGAAATTTCCCGCCTGGTGGAGCGGCTGGAGGAGATCCCGTCCTCGCAACTCCTGCGGGCGATCGCGGAGCGCGGCGCCAAAGAAACCTGGCTGAAAGAGCATCCGGTCCGTCCCAAGAAAGAAGCCCTCGCGGAGGAGGAAAAGCTCCGCCGGGAGAAAATGGCGGCCGCCTACAAACCAAGGCTGGAGGAACTCAAAGCCGAGCTGGCGCCGCGTCAGGTCAGCCCGGAACTGGGTGGCGTGGCGGCGGGGAATCTGCTCGCTTTTTTCTCCTCCGGGCCGGGCGGCAAAACCCTCGCGCGGCTGGCCGATCTGGGGATTGCTCCCGCCTCGGATAACTTCGCGCCGGGAGGGGCGGGTGGCGGAACGCTGGCTGGGCTCACGTTTGTGATTACGGGCAGCCTGTCGCGGCCGCGCGATGTTTTCCGGGAGGAAATCGAGGCACTGGGCGGAAAGGTGGCCGGTTCCGTGAGCCGGAAGACCAGCGTGGTGCTGGCGGGGGAGGACGCGGGCGGCAAGCTGGAGAAGGCTCGCGAGCTGGGGATCCGCGTGGTCGATGAAGTTGCGTACCGGGCGATGATCGGACAGGGTGGATAGTCCGCTTTTTTAGATGGGCAAACCGCCGGGAGAGGCAGATAGTCCCAACCGGCGTCTGGTTCGGCGCCGTGGTGATGCGATGATCAACCGTCTTTTACGCGCCCATGACCGACTGGGCGCTTCCCTCCGGGCGATCGTCTGGGCTGCGCTGCTTTACGGGGTGGGCTCGCTGGCGGGGGTGTGGCTCACCTTTCCGCCCACGTATGCGCGCGCCGTCTGGCCCGCGGCGGGTTTGGCGGTCGGCGCGTTGATTTACTTCGGGCCGCGCGCGTTTTGGGGCGTGATGGCGGGAGCGGCGGCGGTCAACCTCGTTTTGCTCTATAAAGGTGGGGTGCCTTTGCCGGTGATTCTGGCGGCGGCTCCGGCGGTGGGCGTGGGGGCCGCGGTGCAGGCGCTGGGGGCGCGCTGGATGATCGACCGCTACGTCGGCCTCCGCAATAATCTGATCAAGGTCGGGGACGTGACGTTGTTTCTCGCTCTGGCGGGACCGGTGGCGAGTCTGTGCAACGCCACGGTGAGCACCCTCGTCCTTACCCTCACGGGACAGATATCCGAGGGCGGCATTCTCCGCTCGTGGATCACGTGGTGGGTGGGCGATGTCATCGGCGTGCTGATCTTCACGCCGATCTTCCTGATCGTGGCGCGTCGCGCCCAACCGCAGTGGGGGACCCGTCTCGTCACCGTGGCTTTCCCCCTGTCGGCCTGCTTTATCCTCTCTCTGGTGGCCTACCTTTACTCGGCGTCGATCGAGCGGCGGCGGGTTACTTCCCGGTATAAAATGGAGATCCGTCTCCTGCTTGGCTCGGTCGAGCTGCGCCTGGCGAACTGCGCGAACGCGCTCGAGAGCCTGCACTCATACTATCTCGCCTCGGAGTGGGTGTATTCGGATGAGTTTGCCGTTTTCACCCGTCACTCCCTGGGTCAGTCGAAGGAGCTGGCCGCCCTGCAGTGGGTGCCCCGGATCACGCGGGCACAACGCCCCGCTTTTGAGAAAAAGGTCCGGGAGACGGAATGGCCCGATTTTCGGATCACGGAGATGGGAGCGGGCAACAAACTGGTGCCAGCCGCCGACCGCGCCGAATATTTTCCCGTCCGCTACATCGCTCCCCTCAGAACGAATGAAGCGATCCTGGGCTTCGACCACGCCACCGATCCGGAGCGGAAGAAGCTGATCCGGGAAGCCGCGCGATCCGGGCGGCTCACCGCCACTTCCCCCATCGAAGGGCGGGGTTTCTTACTCTTCAATCCGGTCTATGCCGGGCCGCGCGCCACCGCCGACCTCCGCGCCCAGGCTCTGGTCGGGTTCATGGTCGCCCGCTTTCGCCTGGATTATCTGATGGCGACCATCGCGCCGGAACTCGCCGCCCGCGGAATCTGGCTCCGCATCTACGATGAGGGCGGGGAAGCGGTCTCGCCGGTCTTTGAGAACCGGGTGAGCCTCCACGGACGATGGGCCGCGACCCACCAGCGAACCCTGGAATTCGGGGGGCGGAAATGGCGCTTCGTTTTCTCCCTCGACGAGTCCTTTTACGTCTATCACCAGAGCTGGCTGCCCTGGCTCGCCCTGCTCTGCTCCCTGCTCTTCACCAGTTGCATGGGCGGTTTCCTGCTCGTCCTCTCCGGCCGTAAATTCCTGGTCGAAGAGCTGGTCCTGGAGCGGACGGCGGAGCTGGAAAAGGCCACACGCGTTTCCGAATCGGCCAACCAGGCCAAGGCCGTTTTCCTCGCCAATATGAGCCACGAGATTCGCACGCCCATGAATGGCATCATCGGCATGTGCGATCTCCTCAAGCGGATGGACCTGCGCGGCGAGCAGTTGGAATTTGTGGAGACGATCGCCCGCTGCGGTCATTCCCTGCTCAGCCTCATCAACGGCATCCTCGATTACTCGAAGCTCGACGCCGGCAAAGAAGTGGCCGAGATCCGGCTCGTCCCGCTCGTCGAACTCGTCGATGGAGTGATCGACCTGATCGGACCGCTCGCCCAGCAGAAAGGGCTCACTCTCAGTCTGGAAAAAGATCCGCACCTCCCAGCCCTGATCTTTACCGACGAGGTGAAAGTGCGGCAGATCCTCCTGAATCTGATGGGAAACGCCGTCAAGTTCACCGCCGCCGGCAGCGTGAGCCTGTCCGTGCGCCAGACCGGGGGGCGGGAGGAGCGGCGGCTGGTTTTCGTGGTCGAAGACTCCGGCATCGGCATTGATCCCGCCTGCCTCGCCACCGTCTTCGATCCCTTCACCCAGGGCGACAGCTCCACCACCCGCAAATACGGCGGCACCGGTCTCGGGCTGGCGATTTGCCGGGATCTCGCCGCCTTGCTGGAGGGCGAAGTGACCGCGGAAACCCGCCCCGAAGGCGGCTCCCGCTTCACCTTCAGCCAGCCCCTGCGGCCCGGGAAAGAAAACGATCCCAAGCGAGCCCCGGGGAAGCGGCTCGCTCTCCGCGTGCTCCTCGCCGAAGACGACGCCGTGAGCCAGCGCGTGGCCGAGGCTCAGCTCGCCGCCCTCGGCTGCCTCGTGGAAACGGTCGGAGATGGCCTCCAAGCCCTCCACCGGCTCCACGAAGCCCACTTCGACTGTGTCCTGCTCGACTGCCAGATGCCCGTGCTCGATGGCTGCGCCGCCGCCCGCCGCATCCGGCAGGAAATCTCCTCGCCGCCGCCCCTCGTGGCCATGACCGCCAGCCAGTCCGCCTTCGACCGCCGCGAGTGCCGGGAAGCTGGCATGATCGCCTTCCTCACCAAGCCCGTCACCACCGAGAAGCTGGCCGAAGTCCTCCAGCGCCTGTAGCCCTGTAGCCGCCGGGCCTCCCCGCCGCCCGGGCTGGCCTTTTCGCCCGAGGTGTGGTTCCTGTTTTCCCATGGCCAAAGTGCTCACCGCAATGTCCGGCGGCGTCGATAGCAGCGTCGCCGCCGCTCTCCTCCTCGAGCAGGGGCACCAGGTCGAGGGTGCCTACATGAAGAACTGGATCAACGAAGAGAACGTCTTCGGCGATTGCCCGTGGGAGCGGGACATCGCCGACGCCCGCGCCGTCGCCGAGCGGCTCGGCATCCCCTTCCGCGTCATCAACCTCATGCGCGAATACCGCGAGCGCATCGTCCATTACCTCCTCGCCGGCTACCGGGAAGGCGTCACCCCCAATCCCGACGTCATGTGCAACCGCGAGATGAAGTTTGGCCTCTTCCTCGACCTCGCCCTCGAGCGGGGCTTCGACTTTATCGCCACCGGCCACTACGTCCGCCGCGGCCAGTCTCCCACCGGCCAGGCCCAGGTGCTCACCGGGCGCGATCCCGGCAAAAACCAGGCCTACTTCCTCGCCCTGCTGCGCCCCGGGCAGATCGAGCGCGCCCTCTTCCCCGTCGGCGACCTCCTCAAGCGCGAAGTCCGGGCAAAAGCCGGGCAGCTCGGCCTCGCCACCGCGTCGAAGAAAGACAGCCAGGGCATCTGCTTCATCGGCAACGTCAAGATGCGCGATTTCCTGCGCACCTTCGTGGAAGACCGCCCCGGCCCCATCGTCGATCTCGCCGGCAAAATCCTGGGCGAACACCGCGGCCTGCACCTCTACACCCTCGGCCAGCGGCGCGGCGTCGGCGTC
>JBGTNO010000195.1:0-10023 GCA_041743065.1 Chthoniobacterales bacterium | reverse complement strand
TTCCCCACGAGGGGCCGTAGCGATAGACGACGATGCGGCGCTCGCCGGGGTTCACGCGGGCGGCGGAGCCGTGGCTGATGGCATCGACGAAGAGGAGGGCGTCCCCTTTTTCCAAATGCATCTCGACGGCGCCCTCGACGCTCTCGAGGGAGGTGACTTCGCCTTTTTTCATCTTGAAGTCGTCGAACTGGGGGTGGCGGAAGTTGGCCTTGTGGGAGCCGGGGATGACCATGGTGGCGCCGTCGCCGGGGCCGATGTCGGTGAGGGCCATGAGGATGTTGATCTGGCCGCAACTGAACTCGCCATTGTGGTAGCGGAACTGGCAGCGCTTCACGGGGCGCTCGCCGCCGGAGTGGAGACCGATGGCTTCGCCCTGGGCGCGGATGTTGGCGAAATTTTCGTCGATGAAGAGGGGGCCGAGAAGGGTGTCGAAGTTGCCGGCGCCGCCGACGAAGTGCTTCACTTTGTCGATCCAGGCGGGCTGGTCGATGAGGCGCTCGAAGGGCTCGCCGGCCTCGTAGATCTGCTGGAGGTTGATGCCGTCTTTGCCGCCGAAGGAATGGGCGTGGACACTGCCATACCACTCGAGTTTGCGCATGGGCGGGTCGAGGTGGAGGATTTCGTCGAGGAGGGTGTTCAGCTCGGCGACGTGCCCGGGGTCGATGGCGTTTTTCAAAACAAGGCAGCCCCGCAAATCGAAGAGATATTCCTCCATGGGGGTGACGGGGCGCGACGGGGTGGGGTCGGTGGGTGTGGTGGTCACGAGGAAAATGGTGTCGCAGGGCGGATGCGAGGGTCAATGGCGGAGAGGGAAAAGTGCTGGTATCTGTAACGAAGGGGGGATGGGGCGGGGTTTTATCTTGGCAAGATGGACGGCGTCGGCGTCGGATGGTGGGATCGAATGAATTCTCTCCCGACCCTGCTGGAATCCCGACGGGAGGGAGCGTCCGCGCTCGGAAAAGACAGATGAGCGCGCCGCGCCCGATCTTCTCCTACCTCGAGGGAAGAGCTGCCTGCGAGGCGGCGAGGCCGGACCGCGGGGAGGCGCGGGTGGTGCGCCACGCGGGGCGGGAAGGAGTGAATGTGCGGTCGATTCAGGGGGCGCTGGAGTTGCCGGGGCACACGCTGGCTGGGGCGCGCGGGAGTTTCTCGCTGTGGGTGATGAGCCTGGAGTCGCTCGGGGTGGCGGCGCAATATCCGGCGCACCGGGCGCACATCCCGCACGCGCATGTCTTCCCGCTGCTGGCGGATGCGCCGCGGGGGCAGTTCGACCTGGATGAGGCGGCGTTCTCGCTCAGCTTCGAGAGCCACTGGCATCCGCAGTTCTACGCGCGGTGGTGCCGGGGGCCTTACTATAATGCGTTCCGCGAGGGGCCGAAGGCGGCCATCTGTCTGACGCATTTCCATTTCGAACGGCTGGTGTGGTATCAGTTCGCGGTGACGTGGGACGAGGAGGCGCGGGACTATCGGCTCTACATCAATGGCATCCTGGCGGGGACGAATGATCAGCACGCGGAGGCGCTGGCGCGCGACCCGGTGGGGCCGGCGGCGTATGTGGGGCATCCGGCGTGGTGCGTGGCGGGGGTGCGCTTCTACGACGAGGCGCTCACGGGGGAGCAGGTGGAGACGCTGTATGCGGCGGAGGAAGAGGCGCCCGACCCGGTGGTGCGGACGCGGCTGGAGGCGATCTACGCGGGCCGGGCGCGGCCTTTCGACTGGAGGCCGGATGAAGGGTGGCGGGAGGAACTGGCGCTGCCGCTGGATCGGGCGGAGGATTTGGAGGAGTTTCGCGTGCAGGGAGCGTTGAAGGCGCCGCGCATCACGAGCGAGGGGCTGCGGATCACGACGCCGCAGGTTTACTACCCGCACGCGGCGATGCCGGAGCTGGGGGAGAATGGACGGCACGTCTATCTCTGGAGCCGACGGGTGTTCGAGGGCGATCTGTATGTGACGTATGAATTCCAGCCGCTGGCGCCGGGGGGGCTCGGTCTCTTCATGGCGCATTGCTCGGGGATGCAGCGGGAGGATTTCATGGCGGAATATCCACTCTCGGAGACGGACGACATGAAATACCTCTTCGGTGGCGATGTGCGGAACTACCACTGGGAATACTGGCGGGACATGAACGACACGCGCAACGACGTGGCGGGGCATGGGCTGATGAAGAATCCGTTCTTCCGCCCGCTGGGCTATGCCTGCCGCGCGCCGCGCCTGGCGGAGCATCGCTGGCATCGGCTGGAATATCTGCAGGAAGGGGCGCACATCCGTTGCGTCATCAATGGCGATGTGGTCATCGACGCGAACGACGCGGCTTTCGACAACAACGGCCCGGTCTATAGCTATGGGCACATCGCGATCCGGTGCATGATCACGACGGACATCCTGTTGCGCGGTCTGCGGGTGATGACGCGCCCGCAGTTCGAGGTCGTGTAGGCGGGCTCGCTCTTCTGGTGCCGGGAGGAACAGGCTCCGACGCATGCCCCGCTGAGTTCGGCCCCGACAGTCGCGGCGAGGCTGGGAATGGCGATACGGTCCTTTCGGAGCATCGTGCCGACGCGATTGCGATTGCTCTCACTTTTTCCTTCACGACGCTTCTGGCAGAACGCCGGATCGCTCGCCGTTTTCCCGATTTTTCGACGTTGTTACAGTTATCGGTGGAATTTACTGTCTCCTTGCGCGGCGCTGTGTCACCATGACTGTTCATGATTCCCCGTCGCTCCCCTATCCTCCCTGGCGCGCTCGCTCTCTGCGCGGCCTTCCTTTCATCCATCCCCGCCGCGCCCGGCGCGGAGCGCTCCATCGCCATCCCCAGCGGCGGCGAACAGAAGCTCACCGGCCCGCAACTCGTGCCGGAACTCGACCCGAAGCCGGTCAAGGTGCCATACGTCGAGCCGAAACCGCTGGGCCTGCCGAGCCAGCTCGATCTGGAGACGATCACCGTGAAGGGCAAGACCTTCAACATCACCCGCATCTCCGGCGAGGCGGACAAATTCCAGTATCACCGCTGGCTGGCCACGGTGGGCAAGGAGAAGAGCGCGGACAAGCCGCCGGAAGGATTCGATCCGTTGGGGTCGTTTGCCGCCTACGAAAAGGAAAACGAGGCGCTGGCCTTCTACGGCAGCGGCCGTGGCGGCCTCGAGAGCAAGGAGCGGCTCATCGTCGAGGACTGCGTCTTCATCGTCGATTTCCAGGAGGGCGATTTCGACAAGTTCAACCCGAAACGAGCGGCGATCTACGTCGATGGCTACAACGAGGTCATCGTGCGCAACTGCGTCTTCATCTCGAAGGGCACGCCGCGCGATCCGCTGCGCAAGACCATCTCCTCGATCTATGCGGCCGACTGCCAGAAGGTGCAGGTCGAGGACTGCTACTTCGAGGGGCGCACCGTCGGCTGGCGCGGCCATGTGAACGTGTGGAGCTGCGGCCCCACCAGCATCCGCAATTGCGAGATCAATGGCCTCGGGCAGTCCGCCGGCGGCATCTGGGTCGCCACCGGGCTGGGCGAGGGCAAGATCGGCTACGCGCACCAGAACGGCGATCCCGAGCTGGTGATCTACCCCCCGGGTCCGGTGCTCATCGAGAATTGCTGGGTGCATGACCAGACGGGCAAGGAGAACAGCGATGGCATCTACATCCAGAGCGCGCGGCCCTATCTGCTGCGCAACTCCAAGGTCGAACGCTGGGGCGAGGACTCGCTCTTCGACATGGGCTTCCGCGACACCTCGAAGCGCTGGGGCGAGCAGTGGCTGGCCAATCACGGCGGCATCGGCGTGATCGAGCACTGCGAGTTCGCCGAGGGCTGGATGAAGGATTCCGTCGGTCTCGGCGGCGGCATGGTCTTCCGCCACAACCTGATGCGCGACGCCTTCTTCTTCTTCTATGCCTTCGATGGCGGCAGTTTCTACTGCGTGGGCAACCGGTTCGAGCCGATGGAGAAAACGCTTTTCTCCGGGCGCAACAATGGGACGAAAGGCTGGACCCCAGGCGAAGGGATGATCGCGAAGGGCGGCAGGGGTTACTTCTACAACAACTACATCAAACCGGGCCATAAAACCGAGGCTATCTATGTCGCCGGGAAAAAGCCGGCGCCCGTGAAGGAAGTCATCGTCTCGGACTACAACGTCTATGACGGCCCGGCGCCGGAGACCTGGGCGATCGAGTTCGACGGTTCCGAGCTGAGCCTCGCGCAGTGGCGGGACGAGACCGGCAACGACAAGCACACCTTGGTCGAGCCGGGCGCTTCGCTCGAGAAATTCGCGGAGATCGATCCCAAAATGGTCGAGCTGCCCGGAGGTCTCGAGATGAAGTTCGGTCCGGTCGAAGCCGGTCTCACCGGGCCGGTCGGCGTGGCGCATCCCGCCACCGCGCAGAAGGCGAAGGAAATGTCGGAGCGGATCGCCCAGGAGTTGCGCGAGCAATTCTTCGTGCTCGATGCCTCGACGCTGCCCGTGCAGTCCCAGACCCTGGCGGGCGAGACGGTGACGCCGACGGTCGGCCGCGACCGCAGCCCGCATCTCGCGCTCAAGGGCACCCAGGGCCAGTCCATCGTGCTTGGCGTGAAGATCCCGAAGGCGGGGCGGTTCTACGTGAACACCCAGTTCCGTTCCGGCGGAAGCTCGGGGAAGTTGCAGTTGCTGGTCGATGACAAGCCGGTCGGCGAACCCTTCGACGTCCCGGCCAAGGATGAAAGCTTCACTCCGGATGCCCTTGAACTCAGCGCCGGCGATCATCTGTTTACCTACAAGGCGGCTTCGCCTGAAGTGAGCGCAAATCTCAACAAGCTTGTCTTCCAGGATGCCGCCGTGATCGACCGGGAACGGGCGATGGAGGCGGAGGCGACGGCCCGCAAGGAAGCCGCCGCCGCCGAAAAGGCGCGTCTCGACGCACTTACCATGAAGTTCCCGATTCCCGATCTGCCGATCAGCGGGCCCGTGAAAGGGCACACCTCGAAGTCCCGGGCCCGCGGCCGCGATTATCTGCTGTGGCAGACTGAGGGCGCCGGCGACACCATCGCTTTCGGCGTGGACATTTTGAAGGCCGGCCAATACCAACTCACCGGCATCACCACCAACCAGGTGGACAAGGGCAACCTGGTGCTGATCATCGACGGCAAGGAGATCGGGAAAGCCGCCCTCGGTGGAAAAATGCCCTACGGCACCATCCAAGTGACCGAAGGCCAGCATGTCTTCGGATTCAAACAGGAGTCGCCCGAGCGGGGCGTCGCGGCGCGGCTTCAGGAATTTCAGTTGCTGCCGGTGGCGGCGAAGGACGATCCCAACGCGGGCGACGACTCCGGCGAAAGCGACGAGCAGTGATCCTGAGACCTGCCGCCCGCCGTCTCGCGCTCCCAGCCGTGCTTTCCATGCTCGTGCTGCGGGCGGGCGCGGCCGATCCACAACTGCCGCACCTCCACCCGCCGCTCTCCGTCGAGGAGCGGGATAATACCCCGCGTCCTTACACCTATGTGGCGCCGCAGCCGCCCGATCTGCCGACGGAGGCGGAGCTCGAGACGGTTGTGATCAGCAACCGCAACTACGAGATCACCAAGGCATCGCCGAAATCCGCCGGCCCAGGCCGCAACAGTCCGATGCCGCAGGGCGCGGTCGCCGCCCACGAAGAGCTGGATGAGGCGCTCTTTTTTAAGAGCGGGGCCGGCTCCGGGCTGAAGTCGCGCGAACGACTCGTGATCGAGAACTGCACCTTCACGATGGATTTTCAGGAGGGCGATTTCTCCCGGTGGGACACCCGCCGCTCCGCCATCTGCGTGATCGGTTACCGCGAGGTCGTCATCCGCAACTGTGTCTTTATCTCCAAAGGCCGGAAAGGCGATCCCGACCGCAAGACCCAGTCCTCCATCAACCTCGAGGACTGCGCGCTGGTCGAGATCGAGGACTGCTATTTCGAGGGCATGACCAACTGGATGCGCGGGCACGTCACCGTCTTCTACTGCGGCCCCACCGCCATCCGGCGCTGCGAGATCGCCGGGCAGCGCCAGGCCAACAACTGGATCTCCGGCGGCGGCATCTGGGTCGGTAACGGCATCGGCGAAAGGAAATTCGGCACGCCTATCCATGCCGATGAACCCGAGCTGATGATCTACCCCTCCGGTCCGCTGCTCGTAGAGGACTGCTGGATCCACGATCAATACGGGCGGCTGAACACCGACGCCATTTACATCCAGAACGCCCACCCCTTTCTCATCCGCAACAGCCGGATCGAGAACTGGAAGGAAGACGCCCTCATCGACGTCGGCTTCCGCGACTCCGCCCAGGGCAAATACCAGGACAAGCCCCTGGCAAACCATGGCGCAGTCGGCGTGGTCGAAAATTGCGAGTTCGCCGATGGGCATCTCAAGGATTCCGTCGGCGCCGGGGGCGGCGTCGTCATCCGCAACAGCGTGATGCGCAATGCCTGGATCTGGCCCTACGTTTTCGATGGCGGCAGCATGTGGATCGTTAACAACCGCTTTCTGGACATGGAAGGCGTCGTCGTCTCCGGCTACGAAAAGGAAACCGGTGGCTGGGTGCCGCGCGAGGGGATGCTCATCAACGGATCGAAGGTCCATCTCTACGAAAACTTCATCGAGACCAAAGGCGCGCCCCCCGCGCTCTACGTCTCGACGCCCGTGCCGGAGTCGCCGCTGGTCGGCAACATCGTCGCCGATCGAAACGTCTATGCGCTCGCCCAGGGAGCCCCCGCGCTTTTCGCCGACGACCGCGCCGTGAAGCGGCAGGACGCCACCCTGGAAGATTGGCGCACCGCGACCGGCAACGACAAGGACAGCGTGCTCGCCGACTCCGCCGACGCGCTGAAAAGCGAGAACGCCGTGCCGCTGCCCGGCAAGATTCCGCCGCTCGATACGAAGCCTGGCCTCACCGGCCCGGTCGGCCCCGGCGCAGGCGTGATGAAGGTGGCCCAAGAACTTTCCGCCAAGGTCGCAAAGGATCAACGCGCCTATGCGGTCGAGCACGCGCTCCCTGGCCTGCCGCCGGCTGGCGAGGGCACCTTCGAGTTGGAGGACCTCGAAATCGCGAAACTTGATGGGGGTGAATGGATCCACCCGAGCAAGGACGCCAGCGGTGGAAAATACCGGCTCTGGCAGGCCGATGCCGCCGGCGACGCTATCTCATTCCGGTTTCCTTTCGATGGAGCCGGTGCCTATTCCGTGAAGCTCTACCTCATCAACCAGACCGCCGGTGGCCAGCTCGCTTTGCAAATCGACGGCCAGGAAATCGGCCAACCCATTGCCATGCCCACCCGCATGGCCGAGTTCCCCGCTGCCAGCCTCTCGGCGGGCGAGCATACCCTTACCCTGCGTCTCGAGGGGCCCGCCGATACCCCCAAAACCACCTTCCGCTTCGACCGCTTCGACCTCATCCCCTGATCCGTTCCACCCAAAACTTTTAACTTGTGCCCCCCATGAGAACTCGCCGCATCCTCTTTGTTCTCCTGTTCCTCGCCTTGGCCGTGCCCTCCCGCGCCCTCGAGATTCAGGGCTACACCGCCAGCAAGTATCGCCGATTTCAAACCGGCTTCCCGACGAACCCGGTGGAAAATACGAACGCCAGCTACGTGGGCCTGGGACTCGACTTCAGCGGAGTTGGCTGGGCGGTCAGCAATACGCATATCGCCGTCACCCTCGTCTCCCCCGAATATATTCTGGCGGTGAACCATGCGAAGCCGTCGCTTAATTCCAAGGTGGCGTTCCTGAACCGCGATGGCGTGGTCAAGCAGTATTCCGTGAAGTCAACCCAACAGCTTACTTCCGGCGGACGCGGCCAGGATTTGGCGCTGATGCGGCTTTACGGCCCGATCCCCGAAGCGGATAAAATCACATCGCTTCCCATCTACATGCTGCCCCAGAAGGAGGATTACCTCGGCCTCCCCGTGCTGCTCTACGGCACGAGTTACGATGGGCTGGCGACCAATAAATACGCTCCCCGAGTGGGCTTCAACAACATCGACTCGGCGGGCAGCGTGAGCATGTTCATGGGCACGACAGCCAACCGCCCGGGGGAGGCTTATGTGGTGTCGGGCGATTCGGGCAGCCCCACGCTGATCAATGCCAATGGCACCCTGGCCTTGCTCGGCGTGCACTTTGGTGGAGACAAATATGGCACTTCGGACATGTTCATTCCGTCGTTTTTCGATCAGATCAACACTAAGATGCAGGGTTACACTTTGCAGAGACTGCCCCTTCCGCCCCTGAAAATCCTCTCCATCACCCCGCAGAGCAATGGTCACATGCTCCTGCAGTGCCTTGGAGCGCCAAACGAAGTCAACAACCTGCAGGTTTCTCCCGATCTGAGCTCGGGAAGTTTCACGACCGTCTCTCCGCCGCCGCCCGCGGCCGATGCCAGCGGTGCCTTTTCCTACGAGGACGCCGCCGCCGCAGACTTGCCCCAGCGCTTTTACCTGCTCGCCTATCCCTAATCCCATCAACATCCATGAAAATCCCACGCACCCTTTTTGTCACCCTCATCTCCTCGCTCGGGCTGGCGCTTGTCCCGATCCCTCTGGCGGCTTCCTCCGCCGAGGTCGAGGCGCAGTTTCATCCGCCGGAGACGAAGCCCGACGCGGATACCACGCCGAAGCAGATCGTCTGGACGGCCCCCAATCCGGAACCGCTTCCGACCAGCGAGCGGCTGACGACGGTTACCATCAGCAACAAGACCTTTGAAATCACCAAAGAGGGCAAAAATATCGCCCCCGGTGCCACCGCTGCGCCGACCGATGGCGGCTCGCTCATCTTCTACGGCACCGGGGCCGGACGGGAAAGCAAGGAGCGGCTCATCGTCGAGAACTGCACGTTTGTGATGGATTTTAAGGAGGGCAACCTCAAGGGCTGGAACGTGAAGCGCTCCGCGATCTACGTGCAGGGCTACAAGGAAGTCATCGTCCGCGGGTGCAAGTTCATCAGCAAGGGGCGCGCGGGCGATCCGGTGCGCAAGACCGCCGCGTCGATCACCGCTTACGACTGCCTGCAGGTGCTCGTCGAGGATTGCTACTTCGAGGGCAAGACCAACTGGATGCGCGGCCATGTGACGGTCTATTGCAGCGGGCCGACGACGATCCGCCGGTGCGAAGTCGCCGGGTCGCCCGACGAGAAGGCGTGCGGCGGCGGGTTCTGGATCGCCACCGGCCTGGGGGAGGGAAAAATCGGCGTGATGCATCAGGACGATCCTTCGAAGATGATCTATCCCATCGGCCCCCTCCTCATTGAGGACTGCTATCTTCACGACCAGCAGGGCAATTTCAACACCGACGCCATTTACATCCAGAGCGTTCACAACTTCCTCGTCCGCAACACCCGCATCGAGAACTGGCGCCAGACCGACGCGATGATGGACCTCGGGGCTCGTGATACCGCCAATGGCAAGCGCAAGTGGAAAGGTGAACCCCTCATCAACCATGGCGGAATCGGTGTGATCGAGAACTGCGAGTTCTCCAACGGGTTCTTCAAGGTCTCCGTGGGAGCGGCCGGCGGCGTGATCTTCCGCAACAACGTCTGTTCCGACGTCTATTTCATGCCCTACATCTTCGATGGCGGGAGTTGGTATATTCTCAGCAGCGAATTTAGCAATATGAGCGGTCCGTTCATCACCTGCTCCGACAAGGGGATGGGCGGCTGGACGCCCAAGGAGGGCATGCTCATCAACGGCGCGAAAATGGTCTGGGGCAACAACATCATCCGGATGAAGGCGCCGCCCGCGGTGATCCTCGCCAACCGCCCGCTCAAGGAGGTCTTCCTCGCCGACTACAACATCTACGACTTCGACGGTGCGCCGAACGCATGGGTCGTGTCCAAAGGTGGGGGCGCCGAGAATTGCGCGACGTTCGAGGAGTGGCAGCAAAAGACCGGCAACGACGCGCACAGCGTGCTCGGCTCGAAGACTCTCGATGCCTTCGCGCGGGTGCCGCCGGAGACGCTGCCGCTGCCAGGCGGAATCCCCATGCGCTTCGGACCGGTGAAAACAGGACTCGTCCGGCCAGTGGGCCCAGCCGGGACGAGCGCCGCCAGGT
>JBGTNO010000194.1:0-9802 GCA_041743065.1 Chthoniobacterales bacterium | reverse complement strand
GCCATGCGACCTCCGAGCGAGCGGTCACGCAGCCGCGGACCACGCATCGCGGATCCGCGCAACCTCTGACCACGCACCTTTCCCATGACCAAACAAATCAACCTCGTCATCAACGGCAAAGGCGGAGTCGGCAATCGGTTGCCAGCCGCCGCCGCGGCTGCCCTTCGGCTGGCTTCGCCAGGCAGTCTCGTTCCGCTCGACTCTTCGCCACGAACTTCGTCCAGCATCTCAAGGATCGCGCCATCGCCTATCGCGCCATAGACAGCGACCACGAAAACTCGACGCTCAAGCGATTCCACCCGGAATCGGATTTCATCAATCTCGAAAACCGGCGCGAAATCGACCAGATGTTCATCGCGGCGGAAACCTGCGACCTGCTCGTGATCGACTGCCGCGCGGCCTCGACCGGCTTGTTCATCGACTTCTTCGAGGAAGTCGGTCTGGCCGAAGACCTGCGCACCCTCGACGCCAGGCTACAAAAATTCCCGCCGAGTCTTTGGGATCGTGGATACGGCTCCTCCCACCGCGGCCAGAGATCCTGCGAGTGGTTGCGCGCCCGCCATCCCAAGCTCGTGCTCGTCCATGGTCTCAATCGAGCGTGCGTGTGGCTTCCGATCCATTCTTAAGCAAGTAGGGGAGACCGCGCGAGTAGGATCTCCGCTCCCGGCCTCTGCCTGCTTCGACTGGAGCGGAGAAAAATTTCATCGGTCCCCGGTTGCGTGGGCTCCCGCAGGAGATAGCTTGGCTGCGCCCTGCATGGATCTCGACACGAAGCTCTCGATACTCGCCGATGCCGCGAAGTACGATGCCTCGTGCGCAAGCAGCGGCACCACCCGGCGCAACGCCCGCCAGGGCGGCCTCGGCTCGACCACCGGCACCGGCATCTGCCACAGCTACACGCCGGATGGCCGATGCGTCTCCCTGCTGAAAATTCTCCTCACAAATTTCTGCATCTACGATTGCCTCTACTGCATCAATCGCTCTTCGAGTGGGGTGCGCAGGGCTCGTTTCACCGTAGAGGAAGTGGTTCAGCTCACGCTCGATTTCTATCGCCGAAATTATATCGAGGGTCTTTTCCTCAGCTCGGGCATCATCCGCAATCCAGACTACACCATGGAACAGGTCACCGCGGTGGCCCGGTCGTTGCGCGTCGATCACGGTTTCCGTGGATATATTCACCTCAAAACGATCCCGGAAGCCTCGCCTGAGATCATCGGCGAAGCGGGGCGATGGGCCGATAGACTGAGCATCAATGTCGAGCTGCCCACGCAGGCCGACCTCGAAAAACTGGCCCCCGAAAAAAATTTGCACCGCATCGAAAGTTCGATGCAAAAAATCAAGATTCGCATCGACGAAGCAAAAAGCGAACGGCGCGAGTGGACACGGCGCGGCGGGAGACGCGCCTCCGCCAGCGGCGGGCCCGCCCCTTTTTCTCCTGCCGGGCAAAGCACACAGATGATCGTCGGTGCCACCCCATCCCATGATTCCACGATCATCGCGCGCGCCTCCCATCTTTACAAAACGCACCGGCTGCGTCGCGTCTATTACTCCGCCTTCAGCCCGATCCCAGATGCAGCGGGATCACTTCCTCTGGCCGCGCCCCCGCTGATTCGCGAGCATCGGCTCTACCAGGCGGACTGGCTTTTGCGCTTTTATGGCTTTGAGCCGGAGGAACTCACAAGCCCTTCCGAACCCGATCTTCCGCTGAGCATCGATCCGAAGCTTGCATGGGCATTGCGCCATCGCGGGCAATTCCCCGTGGACCTGAACTCCGCCCCGCGCGAAAGGCTCCTCCGGGTCCCAGGGCTCGGCGTGCGCAATGTGGAGAGAATTTTGCGCGCCCGGCGCTGGCATTCCATTCACCTGGGCGATCTTGTCCGGATTCGTGTGCCCATGAAAAAAGTGATGCCTTTTATCATCGTCACCGACCACACGCCCCGCCTCCTTGATGGTCTTCCCGCCGGGCAGGGCATCGCCCGCCAGTTGGATCTGTTTTCCACCACCGCTTCCGCCCGCCCGGGAGAGCTTTGAACCCGCGCCTTCCCGCCTCACAAATGCTCTCAGGCTGGCATCCGTTTTTTTAAAACATGGAGAACCGGGGCATCACGGCGGAATACCTTGAGTGGCGCGAGGAAGCCCGCCGCCTGCTTGGGGCCGGAGTGCCGCCGGAGGAAATTTCCTGGGAGGGGAGGCGGGAGACTCAGCCGGCGCTCGCCTTATTCGCCGCGGTTCAACGCGCTCCGCTTGCCCCCTCGAAAAAACTGCGGGTGCCGAAATCTTTTTTTGTTCTGGCTCAACGCGTGGCCTGCCACCGCGACCCCGCAAAATGGGGGCTGCTGTATCGGATCGCCTGGCGTCTGACCCATGGCGAACCCCGTTTGCTGGAGATCGCCATGGATCGCGATGTCCATGCGTTGACAACGATGGATCGAGCAGTGCGGCGGGAGGTGCATAAAATGCGCGCGTTTGTCCGCTTCCGCGAAGTCACCATGGAGAATGCCCCCTGGTTCGTGGCCTGGTTCGCGCACCTATTACGCCGGCATCTTCAATCCAGCTCGTGTGAAAGAAAAAGCGATGACGGCGGAGATGCCGAAACGATACTGGAAAAATCTCCCTGAAGCGGGGCTGATCCCTTCGCTGATCCAGGAAGCTCCCGCACGGGTGAATGCAATGCTGGCAAAGAGCCAGAAAGCCACGCCGCCCACTGGAGAAACCGCCTGAGTGCGCCTGCCGCAGAGCGTTCCCAGACATCGCGCTGAAGCATTCGCCGTCGGCAGCACCTCCGCGGGCTCGACGTACACCCGTTCATAAGCCCCATGCTGGGCCAGGCGCGAGCGCACCGTTTGGCCATTGGCACGGGCGATGGCCGCCCTTTGCGGCTGCCCGCCGGTGCGGCTGGCATCCTCACTCGTCACTCGCCCGGTGGCCGCACGAGTTTGAATCGCAGGAAGATCCGGCTGGCACCCTCGGCATAGCCTTCCATCGGAGTGGTGTCGCGAATTTCGACCACGTCGGTCTCGCCGGACGGCCGCGAGCGGCTGAATTCCTCGAAGGTCGATAGATCACCCTTCTTCCAGACTTGCAGATCGGAGGAGTATTCGACCTCGTAACGCACTCCGCCGACGTTCAGCAGATCGTGAAAGAGAACCTCGAAAAAGTGCAGTGTCTGGTCGTCCACGGTGACGGCGGCCAAGCTCGCCTGGGGCAAACGATCGGCGGAATCCGCCAGCGGATCGGCGGCGAGCGCGAACTCGAAGAAGTTGACCAGCCCGTCGTGGTCGGGATCGGCGTCATGACCCCAAAGGGTGGCTTCCTTGGATGGATCGGCCAGTTCTTCGGCGGTGAAATGACGCGCGCGCCAGGTCGCCAGATCGTCGAAGACCCGCACGGTCAGGCGGGCTTCCTTCGTTCCGTCCGGGCCGGTGGAGGCGAGCACGTATTCGGTATCGGAATCCGGCGTGACGGTGATCGAGCCGATGCCGTTGATCGTCCGGTCGTTGACCGCACCGGGACTGGGGGTGAGCGAGAGGGTGTCGGAGCCGGTCACGTCCCATTGGAGGGAGGTCGCCGTGCCGCGGATGATATTCAGCGCGCCGGCGTCGAACGATCGGATGACGTGCCCGGTGAAAGGGACGGCGCTTTGTCCGGTGAGCGTCCGCGCGTAACCCGTGTCGGGCTCGCTGATCTCCACAGTATAGCTGCCGGTGGCGAAGACGTGGGGCCGGAACAGATGCCCCTCGATCCGAAGGGCATACACGGTCCCGCCGGTTGACTCGTCAATGACCTCGATCACGGGGTTGTTCACCGCGTTTTCCACCACCACCGGCAGATAGGCGACGGGGGTGCGCCCGTAGTTGTCGATCTGCCGGATGGTGATCGGCCAGCCGGGATACATGCCGTTGACGGGCGGGTTGCCCGGTCCGAGCGCCCGCCAGGTCGAGGCGTCGCCGGGATCGGCGAAGCGGGGCCAGGCCTCGAAGCGGATGGTCCGCGCCGTCTTGTCGAACCGCAGGATGCCGTAGCCCGGCCCGCGGTCGTGGATTTCCGCGGGAGACACACCGGTGCTGAAGCCATTGTAGTAATGGGCGGGATTGCCGGCGGCGATCACGCGGATGAGATTGCCGAATTTGTCGGTGTAATCGCCAGCGACGGGCGCGAACGTGGAGGTGGGGCCATCGTTCGGGTTGCTGGGATCCCAGACGCGCGGCCAGGCGTTCGAAATGGCCGGGACGCAGAAGGAATAGTTCGAGTCGCCGTGGGCGTCCACCCCGTGCTGGACCACCATGCCGAGGTGCTGGTCGCCATTCACGTGAGGCGCGAATCCCTTGCGCAGCAATCTCACCGCCTCGTCGCGGCGGGCGGGAGGCCAGCCGTTGGCGTCGGTGTCCATGCCTTTGTGCGCGAGATTCGGGCCGCTGTGGGTCGTGCCCTGCGTGAGCTGGGTCTGGGAAACGGCGAGCTTCATGTCGTGGCCTTTCCAGTCCTTCGTCCACGCCTCCAGGAAGGCGGTCTGGCGCCCGCCGAGCAGCTCGAGCTGGCTGGTGGGCGGCGGATTGTCGGGGCCGGTCTTCCACTTCCGATCCTCGAAAATGGCGAACCCGATCCTCCCGTAGGTCATGGTGGTGTAATAGACCGTGATTCCCTGGGCCACCGGCGTGGGATCGTAGGGATCGGGCAGATGGCTCGTCTGGGTCCGCTGCACCATGTTCACGAAGGAGGGCGGCATGATGAATCCGCCCTGGCTATCCGACGAGGTGGACTTGCCGCCTTCTCCCCAGAGGTTGCCCTGGAAGACGTCGTGATCGTCCGGCATGCAGGTCGCGGGGCGATCACGGGCGAGATCCGCGACGCTCCAGCAGAAGAGATACCATTTGTAAAGATAGTCGAGTTCGCTGTTGGCGGGGCTGGACCGATCGACCTGGGTAGGGCTGCTGCCTTCGTAAATCTGGTCGCCCGTGAAGAGGAGGACGTCCGGATCGTGTTTCGCCAGGTTGGCGGCGAAGTCGGCGTGGGGAAAGGAAATCCGGTCGCCGGTCCAGGTCGTCTCACTGCCTTTATCCACGCCATTGAACCCGCCCGTCACGTGAATCATGCAGGTGAGCCCGGCGACGACGATCTCGTTTTTCTCCACGGGATCGTGCCGGATGGTGCCGTTCCAGTACTGGGTGGCGGTCGATCCATCGGTGCGCGAAAGGTCGCACCGGACGCGATAGGGAGTGTCCTGCGCAGCGTCCCACCCGGGCACGCGAAAGGTGGCGGTGCGCGAGGGGAAATCGACCGGCGCGCTGGCGGCGGTTTCCCAGACGCCGTTGCGCCAGCGCTCGAGGGTGAGCTGGGAGACATCCTGGGACGAGACGGCCGCGAGTTGGGCGGTCATCTTGAGGATGCCGCCGCTCAGGGTGTGCATGGCGAGCACGATGGGTCCGAGGGTTCGGTCCGGATTTTCCTCGAGCTTGCTGCCGGATGTGGTCCAATTCCGGAACCAGAACCGGGCATTCCAGTTGGTGCTGCCGGGATGGGAGACCACGGCGAGGCTGCCGGGAATCCGGGAAGGCGAGACGCCACCAAGCGTGGCTTCGCTGCGCAGCGCGCCGGTCGCGGTGTCCTTCACGCGCACCGTGAGCTGATACGTGCCGCCCTGCCGAGTGCAATCGAACTCGATGGTCGCGTCGGGGGGGAACTCGGCGGGAGTGGTGCCGTTGGCCAGGAGCGGATAGGTCGAAACCGCATTGTCCCGGATCTCCGCGCGGCCCTGGCCATTCATGCCGGCCAGGAGGCCGCCCGCCGTGCCGGGGTTATGGTGGACCAGCGCGGCGGCGCGGTAATCCATCCCCGCCGCGGCGCCGATGAGAAAACCGGAAAAGGTGCTGCTGGAAAGGCTGGCACCCGACAACGACCCGGTGCGGACACGCATGGTGAAATCCCCGGGAAGGCCGTGGGCGCGCCGGGTGAGGAGATGCACCGTCCGCATGGGCTTGTCTTTATTGGCGACGACGCATTCCAGCCGGCCTCCGGCGATGCGCCAGTCCTGCAGACGGTTGGCCCAGTAGCGATCGCCGGCCCAGATGCGGTTGGGCGCGAGATTCCAGTCGCTGGTGGCTTCGGGAAGCGGTTGGGGCGGCGCTTGCGCCTCCACCACGAAGGCGAGATCGTCCAGCCCGGAAGTTCCCCCGGGGGGGATGAACGTGGTTGTCCCCACCTGGCGGGTGATCGTGATGGATCGGATCGAATTTTTACCGGCGTTTTTCGCGTGGTATCCCACGAAGGCGTCGAGGTGGTTGCCAGCGCCATCCGTGCTCGATTGGCCGGAGATGGCACCGGTGTCGAATATCACCGCATTCGAAGCATCGCGAAAAACGGCGGAGGCGGTGACGACGCTCGAAAGATCGGTGAGCACGAAAGCCGCGGCCTCCACCACGCGGTTCGGGGTGAATTGGGTGCCATCCCAGGTGCCGAATTCGAGGGTGAACGTCATCGCACTGTTTTGAGTGGCATTGGTGAGCGTCACCGCCGGACCGGGCGAGCTCATCGACTTGCCGGAGGCCTCCCCTCCGGCGGTCGCATGCGCCGAGCCGCCGGGGGTCATTCGGATGGCCGGCAGCCCCGGGTCGGTGAAGGTGATGACGTTCGTGCCCACCGTGATTCCACTGAAATCCTGCAGGACGCGCAGGGAAGGCTCCGACTCGATGCCCGATTGCGCGGTGCCGTAGTTCTGCCCGGAATCCACGTCTTCCTGTCCCGGCGGATCGATGAAATCTCCGGCACCCACTTGCGCGGGTGGATCGGAGAGGGTGGCGGCGTGGACGGTGCCGGCGGCCAAGGCGAGCGCCGTCCCAACCGCCAGGAGGAATCCGCGCGGCTGACTATGTGGCTGCAGTGATTTCGGCCCAGGTTCCGTCGTAGAGGAGGAGAGGAGAGAACGGGAATACTTCATGAAGTCTGGGGGGACGTGAACTCATTGGCTGCGAGGGCCGGAAGCCCATATACCGCGCCCGACGGTGTCGCGCGCGGTATTCTTAGTGAAACGGGAACCAGGTAATCCGGCGCGCGTGCGCCGCGTGGGCGAAAATGTCTTAGTGCCGCCGCCGCCGGCGGGCCAGCAGACCGCAGAGCCCCGCGACGGCGAGCGCAAACGACGAAGGCTCGGGAACCACCGTGAACGCGAAATCGTCGATGCCCACGGTTCCACCCTTCGGGTCGAACGTTCCAGTAGCCGTCTTAGTGATCACGATGGATCCGATCGCCGCCGTGCTTTGCGCAACGCTATCCCACCCAAAATAGAAATCCTTGTGGTTGCCAGTCTCGTCGAAACTGCCTACGCCCGTGTAATTGAACGTGGCGCCGGTCAGCGCTGCGCCCGCCGCATCGCGGAACGTGACCGTGCCAGTGTTCACTTGTGAGACATCGACCAGGGTGAAGGCGGCGGCGGCGGAGGTGCGATCCGCCGCGAACGTGCCATTGAAAGTGCCGAAGGTAATGGTCAGCGTGATCTGGTTGGCGGTGCTGCTTCCATTGTTGATATTGGTGAATTCGAAATAGTCGCTGGTCCCGGAAGTGGAGGCCTTCGTGCTGGTGCCATCGCCGCGTCCGGCACCCGCCGCGATGGCGCCGCCCAGACTGAACCGGATGTCCGGGAAATTGGGATCCGTAAACGAAGCGATATTGTCGCCACCAGTCGATTGGGCCACGAAACCCGCCCAATTCTGGAGGACGCGGAGGTCCGTGCGGGCTTCCAGCGTCGCCTGGGACGTGCCAAAACTCTCGTCCACGCCTTCTCCGAGCGGCGGATCGATGACATCACCGGGGCCGGAGACGACCGTGGGATCGGTGATGGTGGTGGCGTGAGCGATAGCCGAGACGAAGGTGAGAGCGGCCAAGACGGGGAGGATGGTTTTTTTCATAGGGGATGGAGATGTGAGTCAAGTTATCGAATATGCTCGAACCGAAAGCTTGACCACTCCAGTATTGCTGAAATCGTTCAGTCACTCCGATGCCCGCTCCTCCTCCCACGATGAAACAGATCGCCCACCGGGCGGGGGTCGCGATTTCGACGGTGTCGATGGCGCTGCGCAACGATCCCTCGATCCCGGAGAGGACGCGCCAGCGGATCGCGAACCTGGCGGAGGAAATGGGTTACCGGCCCAACCCGCTGGTCTCGGCGCTGATGTCGCAGTTGCACAAGGGCCTCCCCAGCCGGAACGCCCCCGTCATCGCCATGCTCCACGGGTGGACGCGGAACCCGCAACTCCCGATCGACCCGCACCAGATGTTCTGGCGTTTTTCACAGCTCTACGAACGGGGCGCGCGCCGCCGGGCGGAAGCCCTGGGATACGGGTTGGAAAAGTTCAACTACCGCGAGCCGGGGATGACTCAAGCTCGCCTGACGAAAGTCCTCTTGACGCGGAACATCGCCGGCTTGCTGATCGCCCCGCTGCCGTGCGGCGGGTTCCGGCTGGAACTGCCGTGGGAACATTTCGCCGCCGCCTCCATCGGGGAGACGCTGCACGACCCGCTCCTGCACCGCGCGGTCACGAATCATTTCGCCGGGATGCAGATCGCGCTGGAGCATCTCCGGGCCGCCGGCTTCCACAGGATCGGATTCGCCATCACCCGCGAGTTGAACGACCGCCTGAATCATCATTGGCTGGGAGCGTTCGCCGCCTTTAACGAGTCGCTGCCCACCGCGCGGCGTGTTCGACCTTGCCTGTTGGAGAAGGTCGAGGCGGGGACGTTCGAGCGGTGGTTCCGCCGGGAGAAACCCGACGCCCTGATCGCGAGCGAGACGCTCGTCCGGCGGTGCCTCGAGCAGGTGGCGCGGGTGCCGGAGGAGGTGGCGTTTGCCGAGTTGGGGGTGGATCGCCACAAGCCCGCCGCGGCCGGCATCGATCAGGAAGCGGAACTGGTCGGCACCGCGGCCATCGACCTGATCGTGGCCCAGCTCCACCGCAACGAACGCGGCATCCCGGAGCGGGCGAAAACGCTGGAAATCGGCGGCGTCTGGGTGGATGGCCCCACGGTGAAAACGGCGGGTGCGCGGGATATCTAGGGACCGGTCTCCGCTCGTCCTTGTTCGGCGAGTAAATCTGGCAGCGGCCTGTGCGCGGCCGGGTCGCCCGTCTTCTTCATCCATTCCACCAGCCGACCGGCGAGGCGGCAGGCGAGGCGCGGCCCCTCCGCGAGGCCGATGATGTCTGCCGCGCTGAAGGGATCGTTCCCGAGATCGAAAAGCTCGTCGATGGCCCGTTTCCTCCTCCACGGCACAGCGCCTTGGTCGGCGGCGGTCTCCGGGGTCGGCGGCGGGTTGTCCGCCAGCGGGCCGGGCGGATCGGGATTGGCGAGATGGCGCAGGAAAAGATGCCCGCGCGTCATGCAGCCGCGCACCGGATCGCTGTAGCGCGCGGACGTGTGCGAGCCGTGGAAATTGCGTTGAAAGAAGAGGATCTCGTTTTGCGTCTGTTCCTTCCCCTCCAGCAGCGGCAGAAAGGAGCGGCCTTCGCACCGCGCGGGCACGGGCGCTCCCGCGGCTTCCAGGAGCGTGGGCATCAGGTCGATATTCCCGATGAGCGCGTCTTCCGTCTCGCCGGCCCGGCCGCCGCCGGGCATCCGGGCCAGCAGGGCGATCTCGAGGCCGGGCGTGTAGAGCGAACCTTTCGAGCGCGGGCCGAACGCGGCACCGTGGTCGGTGGTGAAGATCACGAGGGAATCCGCGAAGGTGTCCAGCTTCTCCATTCCGCGGAACAGGCGGCCCAGATGGTGGTCCATGAAGCGGATTGAGCCCGCGAAGCGCCGCGCGGCCTCCCGC
>JBGTNO010000193.1:0-4904 GCA_041743065.1 Chthoniobacterales bacterium | reverse complement strand
GGCCCCGCCGGTGGCCCCGCGATTCGGTTGGGGCGCGGGTATCGACCCGCGCCGGGCGGTCTTCCACCTCGGTGGCTTGACCTTGCACCCTCGCCGGGTGCCGCCTACTTTTCAGCATCATGCTCGACCTCGCCACCTTGCCGGATGCCCACGGCCATTTCGGGCCCTTCGGCGGCAGGTTCGTGCCGGAGACGCTCATGACGGCGCTCTCCGAGCTGGAGCGGGCCTACGCCCGCGCCCGGCGGGACGAAAGTTTCCAGCAGGAACTGGATGGCCTCTTGCGCGATTTCGCGGGACGGCCGACGCCGCTCTACCTGGCGGAGCGGCTGACGGCGGAACTGGGCGGCGCGAAAATTTACCTAAAACGCGAGGACCTCCTCCACACCGGCGCGCACAAGATCAACAACGCCATCGGCCAGGCCCTGCTGGCGCTGCGCATGGGAAAAAAGCGCGTCATCGCCGAGACCGGAGCCGGTCAGCACGGCGTGGCCACGGCTACCGTCTGCGCGCGCTTCGGACTCGAGTGCGTGATTTACATGGGCGCAGTCGATATGAAGCGGCAGGCGCTCAACGTGGCCCGGATGAAACTGCTCGGCGCCACGGTGGTCGCCGTGACCGCCGGACAGGCCACGCTCAAGGAAGCGATCAACGAAGCCATGCGCGACTGGGTGACCAACGTGGGCGACACCCATTACATCCTCGGCTCGGCGCTCGGCTCGCACCCGTATCCGATGATGGTCCGGGATTTCCACCGCGTGATCGGCCTCGAAGCTCGCGCGCAGATGCTGGAACGCGAGGAGCGGCTGCCCGATTTACTCATCGCCTGCGTCGGCGGCGGCAGTAATGCCATCGGGCTCTTCCATCCTTTTCTAAACGATGAGACCGTCCGCATGGTCGGCGTGGAAGCGGGGGGCGACGGCATCGTCCTGGGACGCCATGCCGCGCGATTCCAAGGGGGGAAACTCGGCGTCCTCCAAGGCACGAAGACTTACCTGCTGGCCGACGACGACGGACAAATCCAGCTCACCCACTCCGTCTCGGCCGGGCTCGACTACGCCGCCATCGGGCCGGAGCACAGCTACCTGCGGGATCAGGGGCGCATTGCCTACGATTTCGCCACCGATGCCGAGGCGCTCGCCGGTTTCTCCACGCTTTGCCGCACGGAAGGTATCATCCCCGCGCTGGAATCCGCCCACGCCATCGCCCACGCCCTCAAAGTGGCCCCGGCCCTGCGCCCCGATCAACTGGTGGTGGTGAATCTCTCCGGCCGAGGCGACAAAGACGTCTCGCAGGCTGCCGAGCATCTGCTGCCGGAGAAGGACGTTTGCGGCTGAACTCTGGCGCGGACAGACCCTGCTCCCCTCCCACCCGCACAAACCCCTTTCCCTCGCCACGCGGGGTTCCTATAGTCCCGCATGCTCGATTACATCCAGAAGGGCGGCCCGCTGATGTGGCTGATCCTCGCTTGCAGCGTGCTGGCGGTGGGAATCTTTCTCGAGCGGTGGACCTACTTTCACCGGGCGACCATCCGGGTGGGCGAATTTCTGCGCGGTCTGGCGAACCTGATCGCACGCCAGAATTACGCCGAGGCGCTCCATGAAAGCGCCGGCACGCCTGGACCGGTGGCGCGGGTGATCCACGCCGCCCTGGTCCGCCACCACGCCTCGCGCGCTGAGCTGAAGGAAATCGTGCAGGAGGCCGGCCAGTTGGAAATGCCAAAACTGGAGCGTCGGCTCGCCCTGCTCGCGACCATCGCCTTCGTCTCGCCCATGGTCGGACTGCTCGGCACGGTGACCGGCCTGATCGAAGTCTTCGGCGTGCTCTCGGCTCAGAGCGGATTCGCCACCTCCGCCGATCTCGCCTCCGGCATTTACCAAAGTCTGCTCACCACCGCGGCCGGCATCGCCGTCGCCATTCCCAGCGCGGTCGCCTACGCCTTTCTCTCCTCGCGCGTTGATGCGCTTATGCACGACATGGAGCGCGCCGGGATCGAAATGCTGGACCTGCTCGGCGAACAGGCCGACCGCTCCGGGATCATCGAATTCCAGGCCGAGATTCGACGTTCGCGAACGCCGTAAACCGTTCCCATGAAGCTGCAGCGCTCGTCCCGCTTCCATCCGGCGTGGTTCGTCATCGTGCCGATGATCAACGTTCTCTTGGTTCTTTTCGGTTACCTGGCTCTGAGCAAGACCTTCGTGCTCCAGCCCGGCATCGCCGTCCGGCTGCCCGCTTCCTCCTTTGCCTTGCGGCCCGAGCGCAATCCCCTGCTCTTGAGCGTTACCCTCGATCCCGTGCTCACCCTTTTTCTGGACGACCGCCGGATCACCCGCTCGGAGTTCGTCGCCCTGCTCGATGAGCAAGCCGACAAGACGCGCCCGCTCATCATCAAGGCCGACCGGCGCACGCCTTACGAGCTCGTCATGGATCTGGCCAATCTCGGTCTGGAGCATGGCATGGAAGTGGCGCTCGCCACCGCCGACCACTCGCTATGACCGACGCGGCTCTGGTCTTCCCGGCCGGGAAATCCCGCTGGTCCTGGCTGTTTCCCGGATTTCTCTTTGCCTCTCTCTGCCTCCATCTCATCGCGTTTTATCTCTTCCAGGTGGCCTATCGTGAGCCGGTAAACCGCATTCCCCACCCCGCCGCCCTCACCATCCTGCGCCGGAGTAATCCAGAGGATGCCGGCATTCTGCACTGGATCGAAGCCGAGGATCCCGCCCTCGCCGCGCGTCCCCCGCGCGTCGAACCGGAAGGTTTGCTCGATCTGGCCTACACCCCCTCCTACGATCTGCCGCTGCTTGATCCCCTGCTCCCGGACCCCGTCGCCCCTCAGTTCGAGCAAAGAACGGGCCGGGATTTCCGTGATGTCATCGCTCAGGCCCTGGCTGACCGGCGCGCTCCGTTACCCGGTATTCCCGCGCCACCCACCCGATTGGTGACCGGCCCCGCCCTCGCCGCCCGCCTGCCCTCGCCGCTCACCCTGCCCAGCGTCACCGTTCCTTCCGAGCACGAGCCCACCCGTTTCCTCGCCGGGATCACCAGCGGTGGAGAAGTCGCCTTCGTCTTCCAGCAATCCAACTCCGGCGACGCCGAGGCCGACCGCGCCGCCCTCCAGCATCTCCGTTCGCTTAAATTTCTGCCCGGAGAAAACCGCGGCCTCACCTGGGAAATGGTGCACTACTACTGGGGCGGCCCGCCCCCGCGGACATGATCCAGGTCTCCCTGAGCGTGCTGCTCTTCATTTACCTTTTCACTTTTCTCGCCCTCGTTTTCAGCGGGTGGCTCTGGCAGGAATGGAGGCGCCAACGCCGCGAACGGCTCGCCCTGCGGCACCGGCTGCGCTGTTCCATTTGCTCGTTCGACTTCGAGGACCGCACCACCGAACTTCTCCCCCGCTGCCCCCGTTGCGGCAGTCTGAACGAGCGCTTCCCCATCGCGACGCTCTGAAGCGATCAACCAAAGGCCGGATGCTCCGCGATCTGGCGGAGCGCCTGGAGCAAAAGCGTGCGACCGGGCTCCATGCGATGCCAGGGCGACGCGCCGGAGGGGTGCGGCAGCGGAATAAGATCAAAGGTCCGGCCGGCGAATTCGCAACGGAAGGTCCGGCCGATGATCTCAGTCAATTTGGCGGGCGGTAAAAACCGGCCGATCGCCAGTTTGCCCACCGGAATGACCAGCCTCGGTTTCAGGATGCGGAACTCGGCTTCCATCCAATCCGCGCAGTTCTCGATCTCGGAACGGTCCGGCACGCGATCCCCTCCCGCGGCGGTTTTGCCGGGGAAACAGCGGCAGACCGCGGCCAGGTAAATCCGCTGACGGAACTCGGCTTCGTCGATCCCGCCATGATCGGCAAACCAGCCGAACATGGTCTTGCCCGCGGTCCACGCAAAAGGCCGTCCCAGCACCGGCTCCTTCACCCCCGGCGCCTGGCCGATCAGCAGGACCTCGCTCACCACCGGCCCGCCGGACACGACCGGCTTCAGCATTTTCGGGCAGCGGGTGCACTGATGCAGCGCGCGCACGTGCCGCTGGATTTCCTTCCGCGCCGTCATCCGTCGAATCGCGTGATCAGCGAACGCCGCTCCGTCATTTCCTCGATGGCATAGCGCGGGCCTTCGCGACCGCACCCGCTGTCCTTCACGCCGCCGTAGGGCATGTTTTCGACGCGGTAAGTGGGCACTTCGTTGATCATGACGCCGCCCACTTCGAGAGTCTCGAACGCCTGTCGCGCGAGCGCTTCGTCACGGGTGAAAACGCCGGCCTGCAAGCCGAAGCGCGAGTCGTTGACCATCGCGATCGCGTCCGCGAAATTATCGTAGGGAATCAGCGCGGCGACGGGGCCGAAGACTTCCTCGGCGCACACTTTCGCGTCGGGCGGCGCGTTTTCCAGCAGGACGGGAGAAATGCAGCGACCGCTCACTTCCAGCGGCGTGAGCCGGCGCGCCCCCGCCGCTTCGGCCTCCGCGATCCAGTGCAGGATCCGATCGCGGGCGGCGTCGTCGATGACGGGGCCGACCACCGTTCCGGCGGAGGCTGGATCGCCGGTGGAAATATGCGCGAGCGTGTGAGCGACGAGGGCATCGCGGAAACTCGCGTAAATCTCGCGCTGCACGAGAATGCGCTGCACCGAGATGCAGGACTGACCGGCGAAACCAAACGCGCCGGACGCGATCCGCGGAACCGCGTCCCGCCCATCGGCGTCGCGGTGCACGATCACGGCCGCATTTCCGCCCAGCTCCAGCGCGACCCGTTGCTTGACCGCTTTCGCCTTCAGTGCCCAGCCGACTTTATCGCTGCCGGTGAAGCTGAGCATCTTTACGCGCGGATCGGCCAGGAGAGCATCGACGTATCGGTGATGAAACGGCAGCACGCCAATCTGGCCGGGGGTGATGCCCGCGCTTTGC
>JBGTNO010000192.1:0-7296 GCA_041743065.1 Chthoniobacterales bacterium | reverse complement strand
GGACTCGTTCCCGCAGGTCAAATTCGAGCAGGCTGGGCCCGGCCGGAAGCGGCACCCGCGGCCGGCCCCGCGCTTCCCGACGGTAGAGACGGTGATTTTTATCCTCCACCACGAAGGCTTTATTTTGCTCCGCGACCGCTTCCGACGAGCCGAGAAAGAGCCGCCCGCCCTCCCGCAGCGCGAAGTAAAAGATATCCATCGCCCGCTCCTGCGCCTCCCCATTCAGGTAGATGAGCAGGTTCCGACATGACACCAGATCGCATCGCGAGAAGGGCGAATCCCGCAGCAGATCGTGGAGCGCGAAGAGCACCGTCTCGCGAATCTCGCGCCGGATGCGGAAGCGGCCATGGGCCTTGGCAAAGAAACGCCGCAGACGCTCCTCGCTGACATCGGCCACGATCGTCTCGGGATAATCCCCGGCGCGCGCGGATTGGATGGCCGCTTCATCGATATCGGTCGCGAAGACCTGCAGCGAGGGCGGGTTATCCAGGGTGGCGGCGTGCTCGCGCAGCAGGATGGCCACGGAATAGGCCTCCTCTCCCGTCGCGCACCCCGCCACCCACACCCGCACCTCATCGCCCGCGCCTTTGTCGGCGAAGAGCCTGGGGATGGCCGCTTGCAGGGTCGCGAAAGCCTCCTTATCCCGAAAAAAATTCGTGACCGAGATGAGCAAATCCTGCAGCAGCGCGCCCGCTTCCCCCGGATGCTGGCGCAGGAAAGCGAGATAGGCCCGTGGCTCGGTGAGATCGTTGACCTGCATGCGGCGGCCGATGCGCCGGAGAATGGTCGCCCTTTTATAATAGGCGAAATCGCGGCCGGTCCGCTCCTGGAGAAACGCGAGAATGTCCCGCACGACCCGCTCGTGACCGGCTTCCTCATCCTCCGCCGCCGCCAGTTTGGGCGGGCGCTCTTGCAAGCTGGGCAGACGCAGGACCCGCTCTGTCCGCCAGTAGTTGACAATGCGGTCCGGCATTTCCCGCACCGGCAGCACCCAGTCGATCATGCCGGTGGCGATCGCCGCCCGCGGCATGCCCTCGTGCTCCGCTTCCCCGGGCTCCTGGGCAATCGTCAGTCCGCCGCGTTCCTTGATGCGCTTGATCCCGACCGCGCCATCCCCGTCCGCCCCCGAGAGCACCACCGCCGCGGCGTGCGGCCCGCAGGTGTCCGCCAGACTGCGGAAAAACAGGTCCACCGCCACCGGCTTTCCCCGGTCGCGCGAGGCATCCGAGAGCAGCAGGCTGCCCTCGAGGATCGACAGATGTTTGCCCGGCGGGATCACATAAACCGAATCCGGCTCCATCCGGATTGGCGCCGTCACCTGCACCACCGGCATGGAAGTCGCGACCTGCAACACCTCGGCCAGGGTGCTCTCGTGCTCGCGGGAAAGATGGAGGATGACGACGAAGGCCAGCCCGCTTTTCTCCGGCATCCGCTCGAAAAATGTCCGCAAAGCGCCGATGCTGCCCGCCGAACCGCCCAGACCCACCACCCGCTGCTTGTGAAAGGAAGCTGCCGGCACCATGTCTTCCGGATCGAGCGCCGGGCTCTCCGCTCCGGCTTCCGACGACATTTCATCAGGGGAAGCGGTGAGCATGCCGCGAAGTCTCGCTCAGGGGCCTCCGTGCTGTCGAGCCGCTTTCCAGGCCCGCGCCCTCGGGTTCAGCCTCTTTCAGGGCTTCCCCTGATAGGCAGAGGACGACATTCCGTTCATTCTTCCCGGATCGTGTCGCGACTTATGAAGACATCCGATCCCCCGAATTCCCCCGCCCCTGACAGCTCCGGGAACGATTGGGCCGATCCGGTCCCCCTCGCCGAGAGGCTGGCCGAAATCGGCCGGATGGCGAACTCGCATCTCATCTCTCCCACCCGCTTCGAAAAGATGGTCCGGGAAATCCAGGAGCGCGAACTGACGCCCCGCGGCCGGCTGTGCCAGGTCCGCACGCTGGGAGATGGCACCATCCGGTTCATCATCAAGGAAGCCAACCGCGTCTGCGATATGATCGAATCCAGAACCGGCGGCGCGCAGCCCTCCGGATAGACCGCGCTCGCATCTCCCTCTTGTATTTCGTTTCTTTCCGGGTCATGGCTACAGCGTGACGATGCCCCCGCCCTCCCCCGATTTACCCGCCCGGCGGGTTTTCATCGTGGATGATCATCCCATGTTCCGCAACGCGGTGGGCGAATGGCTGGCCCATGAGCCCAGCTACCGCGTCGTCGGCGAAGCGCAGGCCGCCTCCGGAGCGCTCTCGGCTCTGCGGGATAATCCCGCCGATATCGTGATCCTCGATATCAGCCTCCAGGGCACCGACGGCCTGGAGTTGATCAAACATCTGCGCACGGAGCATCCGGACATCAAAATCCTCGTGCTCTCGATGCACGATGAAAACACCTACGCCTCCCGCGCCCTGCGCGCCGGAGCTCAGGGCTATCTGATGAAGAGTGCCTCCGGGGATACCTTTCTGGAGGCACTCCAACTCATCAGCCGGGGCGAGCTCTACACCAGCCCCGCTTTCCGCCAGCGGTTGATTTACCAGACTAACTTCGCGGGAGATCCCCCCAATAACCCGCTCCTGAACCTGAGCGACCGGGAGCTGGAAGTCCTGCGCCTCGTCGGCCAGGAAATCTCCTCGCGCGAGATTGCCACTCGGCTGCACCTCAGCATTAAGACCATCGAGAGCCACCGCCTGCATCTGAAGCACAAACTCCGGCTTTCCTCCTCCTCGGCCCTGGTCCAGTTCGCCGTCGAATGGGTCCAGACCGAAGCGCTCGGCCCCGTTTAACGCCGGAAACCCGCCGTTATTTGCCGGAGCGCGGCGTCTCGCGAACTCCCTCTGCCCGCAACAGCGCGCGGTAGGCGCGCTGATGATAGAGGCGCTCGCGCACGGACTGCCCGGGCACGCCAAACATGCGCACCTCCGCACCCGCCCGATCGTCGAGCCCCGGAAATTGGTCCACCCAGATCGGTTTCGGAGTGAAGGCGTAGGGCCGGTTCACTGCATCGTAAAAGTAACTGTAACCCGGCTGCGACTGGATGGGATAGAGCACGCGGTCGAGCGGAGGATGCCCCACGGCGTCTCCGAAGAAATTGTAGTCGGTCAGCACCACGGGCGGCGGCACGATGGCGGGCGCGTAGGAGCGGGCGTCGTCCGCCCGATCGTCGGAGGCGCGGGAGGAAGCTCCGAGGAGGAGAGCGGCACCGATGAGGAGAAAACCGGAGAGATGTTTCGCGATCATGGGGGTATTTTACGGCGGACGGTGCTGGACAGCAAGGGGCGGCGCGCGCGGGATACTCCTGAAGCGCTTCGCTTTCCTCTCTTCTCCAGCATTGGAACAACGAAGTGGTGAAGCTGCCGCCTGGTAACATGTGAGGTGCCGATCCTATTTGCCGCCCCGTAGCGCAAGCTTCCAGCTTGCCGTCGTTCCTCAAATTCAGAGCCGGAGGCTCCGGGTTTTGGATGGCAAGCTGGAAGCTCGCGCTACGGGCGGAATCACTCTATCCGTCAACTCGGGGAAGGGCATCTCTTTCGCTCGGTCACATCCCCGCAGCCAATTATTCCCCAGCGAATCTTTTTCAGGCGGGGAATGCTGACCCTTCCCCGCCGTGGCACAAGCACGGAAGACGCCGGCCGGTTTTACTCCCTGAGAAGACTTTGCCTTTTCCTGAGCCTGAGCACGGCGAGGAGGAGCACGGTGAGCAGGCAGCCCGCTCCGAGCACGGCGGGGAAGAGGACCGTGGTGACATTGTAGGCCTCGAGCGCGATGATAATGAAGAGGCTGCGGATGCCGGTGAGGCCGTAGAAAAGGAGGCTCTCTTCCTCGGGATGGGCGAGGGCTTTGGTGAGGGTGGGGCCGAAGCCGATGGTGTCCGAGAGGGTCAGGAGGACGACGGCCCAGAGCGGATCGGAGGTGAGGGTCCACAACGGGAGCGCGGAGAGGGCGGCGCTGAGGAAGATCCAGTCGAGCCGGGTGGCCCGGGCGTCGCCGCGTTTTTGATAGGCGAGGAGCGCGGTGTAGCAACTGAGAAGGCCGGAGATGCCGACCGAGAGGGCTCCGATGCCGGCCTCGCCCGCGAGCTGAGCGAAAAAGACGACCAGGGTTCCCACGCCCCAGATGATCCAGGAGAAGACATGCGGGCGGACGGCTCCGCTCCGGATGGCCCGGATATAGGGAATGAAGATGGCGAAGGTGAGAAAGACCGCCGCAGCGTTGGAGAGGTGCTTGAGCAAGGGAGGGAGTGTGTTCGGCGCGGTGGCGGGATGCAACCAGGGGACTTCCATCACCGGAAGAGGGCAGCAATGCGCCCGCGGGGATGGCCCTGCCTCGGGCTTTTCCCGATCAGCGGCCTCCGGCCCGATGGGATGGCAGGGCGCATAAAATGCACCCGTAGGGATTCGAACCCCAAACCTCCTGATCCGTAGTCAGGTGCTCTATCCAGTTGAGCTACGAGTGCTTTCAGCCTGCGGCCCGAGGCGGCGGGAGGGAGATACTTAGCGGGGCTCGGGGCGGGGTGCCAGTAAAAAATGGCCGGAAAATTCGGGCGAGGCTTTGACCGGCGGGGGCGGCTGGTCCATGCTGCGCGGCTATGTCGAGACCGGTGATCCTGATTATTCGCGATGGATGGGGCATCAATCCCCACGGCCCCGAGCGGGCGGAGGCCGATGGCAACGCCACCCTGCTGGCGAGCACACCGTTTCACCAGCAACTCTACGCCCAGTATCCGGGTGGCCGCCTGAGCGCGAGCGGGATGGACGTCGGCCTGCCGGAAGGGCAGATGGGAAACTCGGAAGTGGGGCACCTGAATCTCGGCGCGGGACGCGTGGTGTATCAGGATTTCACCCGGATCAACAAGGCCATCGCCGATGGTGAACTGGCGACGAATCCGGTGCTGCAGCGGGCCTTTTCGCAGGCGAAAACCGGGCGGCTGCATCTGCTGGGGCTGGTCTCGGACGGCGGAGTGCATAGTCACCAAAATCATCTGATGGCGCTGACCCGGGCGGCGCACGCCGCGGGGGTGAGCGACATCATGGTGCATGCGATCACGGACGGGCGGGACACTTCGCCGACGGGCGGCGCGGATTCGCTAGCCACGGTGGCGGCGCAGATCGACCCGACGGGAGCGAAAATCGCGACGGTGATCGGGCGGTATTTCGCGATGGACCGGGATGAACGCTGGGACCGCAACAAGCTGGCCTGGGACGCGATCGTGCTGGGCCGCGGCCCGACCTCCGATCAGACTCCGAGCGGCGCGGTGGCCGCGCGCTACGGTGAGGGGCAGACGGATGAGTTTCTGCGGCCGATCGTGTTCGGACACGCCCACGAGCAGCGGGTGCGCGACGGCGATGTGGTGCTCTTTTTCAACTTCCGGGCGGACCGCGGACGACAGCTCTCGCGGGCGTTTTTGAATCCGAATTTCCCCGGTTTCGAGCGGGTCGTGACGCCGAAGATTCACTACGTGACGCTCACGCAATACGATAAAACCTACGACTGCGCGGTGGCCTTCGGGCCGCAATCGCTGAGCAAGATTCTCGGCGAAGTGGTGAGCGAGGCGGGGCTGAAACAACTGCGCATCGCGGAGACGGAGAAGTATCCGCACGTGACCTATTTCTTCAACGGCGGGGTGGAGAAACAATTCCCCGGGGAGGAGCGGAGCATCGTGCCATCGCCGAAGGACGTGCCGACCTACGATCACAAGCCGGAAATGAGCGCGCCGGAGGTGACGCGTCAGGTGGTGGAGAAACTGCCCGAATACGATCTGATTATCCTGAATTTCGCCAACCCGGACATGGTCGGCCACACCGGCGTGGTCCCGGCGGGCATCAAGGCGGTGGAAACGATCGACGGCGCGGTGCGGCAGGTGATCGAGAAAACGCTGGAGCTGGGCGGCTGCGCGATCGTCACTGCCGATCACGGCAACTGCGAGCGGATGCGAAACGCGGATGGCTCACCAAACACGGCGCACACCACGAATCTGGTGCACTGCGTCTATGTGGCGGAAGATGCCGGTCAATGCGAAGTCCGCGACGGCATTCTGGCGGATATTGCCCCGACGCTGCTCGACCTGCTCGGCCTGGAAAAACCGGTGGAAATGACCGGCTCGACTCTGGTGACCCGGCGATAAGGCGCGAGCGGGTTGCAATGAGCGCCCGTCCGTGCCATAAAAACGCTCCGCGTCATTCCCTGTGGTGTAACGGTAACACAGCGCCCTTTGGAGGCGTTATTCAAGGTTCGAATCCTTGCGGGGAAGCGTCTCGATTTTGATAAGGAAGCGCCCGAGAAACTGGTTGTCTCCACCGGCCCGCTCGCGAAAGATGGCCGGATGAGCGATCACATTTACAAAAAGCTGGAAATCGTCGGTTCCTCCCCCGTCAGCATCGAGGAGGCCGTGCAGAATGCCGTCAACAAAGCCGCCCAGTCCGTGCGCAACATGCGCTGGTTCGAAGTCACCGAGACCCGCGGCCACATCGACCAGCAGAAGGTCGCCCACTGGCAGGTCACCCTGAAGATCGGCTTCACGCTGGATTAGCCCGCTTCCCCCTCCCCGTGGAATCGCCATGACGCTGCTCGACGCGATCCTCGCCCGCGCGGTCGAGCTCGAAGCCTCCGATCTGCATCTCAAGGAGGGCGCGCGTCCCGTTTTTCGCATCCGCGGAAAGCTTGTGCCCGCCGAGGATCCGCGCCTCCGTCCCTCGGACGTGGCGGAGATGGCCCTGCAGTTTCTGCCCCACCTGGCGGCCGGCGACCTGCCCGGTCTGCGCGAAGCCGACGCCTCCTATCAGTCCGGCGAGTTCGGGCGCTTCCGCATCAACGCCTACCGCCAGCGCGGCATGCTCGCCCTCTCCGTGCGCCGCGTGAAGACCGCTATTCCCAGCTTCGCCGATCTGTCGCTGCCCGTCGCGACCATGGAAAACATCGGCGGGCTCAACCGGGGCCTCGTGCTCATCTGCGGCACCACCGGTGCCGGCAAGACCACCACCCTCGCTTCCCTGCTCCAGCACCTGAATCAGACCACCGCCCGGCACATCGTCACCGTCGAGGATCCCATCGAATATCTCCTGCGCGACGATCGATGCGTCATCGAGCAGCGCGAGATCGGCATCGACACGCGGGACTTCGGCACCGCCCTCCGCCAGGTCCTGCGCCAGGATCCCGACGTCATCGTCGTCGGCGAAATGCGCGACACCGAGAGCTTCCGCGCCGGCCTCAGCGCCGCCGAGACCGGCCACCTCGTCCTCGCCACCATGCACGCCGAGAACGCCCGCCAAGCCATCGAGCGCGTGCTCGATTTCTTCCCTGCCC
>JBGTNO010000191.1:0-12258 GCA_041743065.1 Chthoniobacterales bacterium | reverse complement strand
CGGTCGTCGCGCTGGCCAGGCCGCCCGGCTCGTAAACCGCCCACACCGCCCGCGGAAAACGGGCCCGCACCTTCTGGCGGAGCCGCTCGCGCGTCGGCGAATCGCTTTCCTCCAGCAGCAGCGCCATCCCCGCCCCGCCGTCGCCCTCATGCCGCGTGAGCAGACGCTCGAGATATTCCTCGAAGGCGGGCGCGTCCGTCTGCCCCCGGTCCAGGATGAACGCCTTCGCCCGGTCCGGATCGTAGAGCGCCAGGATCGAAGCCTGCGTCTGCATGTCCGATCCGCCGTTGCTGGCCGGGTGCTCCGGATTCGCGTCCACCTTGATCGGGCGGCCATCCACCGTCGTCACCACCAGCGGAATCGCCCCGCCCGCCCGCGGCATCGAGGTGGCGTAGAAAAGATTCTTGCCCGGAATCGTCCACTCCGCGCTCTTCACAAACGGCAGCAGCTTATGCTCGGGCCGGCGGCAGGCCGCCAGTCCAAGGCCCGCCAGCGCGGTCGAAGCGCCCATCAGTTTCAGGAAACTGCGGCGCGATACCCCGTCCAGCTCCAGCTCCGCCGCTCCCGCCGGGAACTCGCGCGAGAGCGCCTCCCGGAACTCCGGCGTGTCCCGCAGCTCCGCCGGGCTCTGCCAGTAGCGGCGCTCGGATTTGGGGGCGGGCGGATGGTGGAAAACTCGTTTCATCGGTGACAGCCGGAGCAATTCTGCGGCGGATTCACGCGCCACGCGTTCTTAAGATTCAGGCCGATCTCGCGCTGCGACTGAACCGGCTTGCCCGATTCGTCCACCGGCGGATGCCAGTCGAGATTAAAGACCTCGCTCTGCGGGCGCAGATGATTCTCGGGCGCCCGATGACAGTCCAGACAGAAACTCATGCTCAGCGGCTTCACGTGCGTGACCACCTTCATGTTATTGATCTCCCCGTGGCAACTGTAGCAGCTCACCCCGCGGTTCACGTGCGCTGAGTGGTTGAAATAAACGTAGTCCGGCGTCTTGTGCACCTGCACCCACGGGATGGGCGCGCCCGTTTCCATACTCTTCCGCACCGTCGCCAGCTTCGGACTGTCCCAGAGCACCCCGCCCTCGCGGTGGCAGTTGTTACAGGTCTGCGTGTTCGGCACGTTCGAGTGCGCCCCCACTTCCACGAAACTGTGGCAATAGCGGCAATCCATCCCCAGCTGCGCCACATGCACATCGTGCGGGAAACTCTGCGGTTGATTCGGCTGGTAACCCACCCGCGTGTATTTCGGCGTGAAATAATACCAAACGCCCGCCGTCACCGTGCCGCCAAGGATCATCAGACAAAGCATAATCTTCAGCGGAAGAATATTCGTCCAGCGCGGGAAAAAGTTCGCCATCTAAAAGTCGGTGACAGTGCGGGTGATTACCAGCGGCTCAGGCCGCCCGGAAAAGTTGGTCGTGATATGAAGGGAGTTTAGCGGACATCTGCAACAATTTTTCGCCGCAATATCGGTCGCGAGGGAAACTTCCCCTGTTTCCCTAAAACCCACCGCAGTGTCAACGCCACGTATTAAAAAAATTTATACTTGGATCAGGAAATCTCCTCGTCCGCTCCCGGCAGCCGGTGGCCCAGATTCTTCCAGACCCCCGCCGCGCCCTTGCGAACGAGGACCCGCATTACTCCCACCGCCACTCCGGTGGCCACGCCCCAGAGCAACGCGTCCGTCCACGACGTGCCATGCTGCTCGGGATTGAGCGGGGGCGGCGTTCCGCGCAGGAATTTCCAGCCCGCCCGGGAAGCGCTGAAGGTAAAGCGCGACGCCAGCATGCCCACCAGCATCGATACCAGCCCCCAGCGAAATTCATCCGAGTCGAAATCCAAATCCAAATTCATGATGCGCGATCCTACCGCCACCCCCCGCCAGGAAACAACCGCTGATCGGCGGCAGTTCCCCATAAAATCCGAAAATGGAGAGTGAGGCGGGGTGAGTCAAGGAGCGCGGACATCCTGTCCGCTTCCCAGCGGGACACCCGCGCCCCTCGGCCATCCTCTTTTTCCGTCCCGCCTCCGCATAAACTGATTGCGCGCGCTGGCCTCCGTCCCTTTATTCACCGCGGTTCTATGTCCGTCGATTCACCCGCCGTTCCCGCTGTTCCACTGCTCCGGGGCCATTTTGCGATTGTGGCCAGTCGTTACAATCCGGAGTTCGCCGACGGCCTCGTGGCGGCCACCGAGAGGGAGCTGCGTCAGCTGGTCCAGAGCCCGGTCCTTACCCTTCGCCGCGTCCCCGGCGCCTTCGAAATCCCGCTCCTCGTCCGGGAAGCGCTGCTCGATGAGAAAGTGGATGCCGTCATCGCTCTCGGCGTCATTTTGCGCGGCGCCACCGCCCATGCCGATCAGATCGGACAAGCCGTCACCCATTCCCTCGCCCGCCTCATGCTCGACCACGGCAAACCCGTGATCCACGAAGTCCTGCTGCTCGACGACGAAGCCCAAGCCCGTCAGCGCTGCCTGGGCGGCGAGATGAACCGCGGCACCGAAGCCGCCCGCACCGCCGTGGCTACCCTGCAATCCCTGCGGGAAACGAGGGAGCGCTAATTCCATGGGACGCCGCCGCGAAGGCCGGGAAGCCGCCGTTCAATTTCTCTACCAGGCCGATCTCAATCCCGAGAGCGTGGACGATCTGCTGCTCGATTTCTGGAAAATCCGCGAGGCGAAGCTGGGCGTCCGGGAATTTGCCACCCGTCTCGTGCGCGGCGTCGCGGCTCACCGTGAGGAGATCGACCTCCTGATCAAAGCCGCCACCGCCAACTACGAGATCGCCCGCCTCGCCGCTGTGGACCGCAATATTTTGCGTCTGGCCATTTACGAAATGCACCACGCGCTCGACGTGCCCCCCGTGGTGGCCATCAACGAAGCGATCGAAGTGGCCAAACGCTTCGGCGGCGAGGAATCGGGGCGCTTCGTCAACGGCATCCTCGACCGCATCAAGCTCGACCTGAAGCGCCCCGCCCGCGAAGCGCAGTCGCCGTAGCCGCGGCGTGTCCCGGCCGCGAAGCGCGCGAAGGCGATTGGCGGCACCGTTCCAGCCGCAGCAAACGGGCAAGCGTAGCCTGCAATTCCGGGCCAAGAGTCAGGATTTCGAGGAGGCAAGCCTGTCGGTATTTGCGCACTGCCCACGTGCGGTGGGCAATTCCCCGCACCTCAAAACTGCCTTATCCCGAGTTCATCCGTCAGTCATCTTCGCGTCAGAAGTTCGATTCAGAGCACCCGGACCACGTAACCCATTCTCGGAGGGCTTGTTAAGTTTTATCAGGAATGTCGCTCGTCAGACACTCAATTGTCACAACCTTGTATTTATATTGTCAATGCATCACCTGGCCGTACTCGGGTACATTTCCAGCTAGAGGCCCTCTTTTTTATGAAGTATCCGGTCAACCAAACGCCCCGCCCTCAGTCGCGGGGCTTCACATTGGTCGAATTACTCGCGGTGATGGGCATCATGGTTATCATGACGGCCTTCCTCATTCCGGCGCTGGGTTCGATCACCGGGAGCAAGGGGCGACAGGGGGCCATCAATCAGTTGATGGGATCGTTCGACCGCGCGCGGGTCGCAGCGCTGGAGTCCAGCAGCGATGTCACGATCGCTTTTGCTGACGCTACCTTTCCGGTCGAGAGCATGCGCTATCGGTCGTTCATTATTTTCCGGCCGCGGCTGGAGAGCGACATTCCCTCCTCCGCCCAGCCGGGAGCCAATCCCTCTGTTTTTCTCTCCGACTGGCAAACCCTGCCGCAGGGGCTGTCGCTGAAGAGCGAGCCATCCTCGCTCGTTGGTAACAATACCGGGTCCAGTTTTTCCGTGCCGGGAAATTTCCCCATGGTCGGATCAGGTCGGTTACCGACGGTGGTGTTCAATAGCAGCGGGGCCATCGCCAGCCCGGTCGATACCTTTCTCCAGCTCCTCATCTACGAAGGTTTCCATACCAGCGGGCGCGACGTCTTCACCAGTCCGAGCCCTCTTTTCGATAAAATAGTCTTTTCACGCTATACGGGACGGGCGCGCCTCGAGGTTTCCGCTAAACGGGCGGGAGGCAGCTAATGAGCCGCCGTCGAGATGCCCGGGCCGGTTTTTCCCTCATCGAGATCGCGCTCGCGCTCGGCATCGTCGCATTCGCCATGGTCGCGATCCTCGGCATGTTCCCGATGGCGCTCGACGCAGCCAAGGATAGCCGCATCCAGTCTCGCGTGGCTGTGATGGGTCAGTCCATCTTCAGCGATCTCCGGTCCGGACCTCACGCGGCCGCTCCCATCGTCGTGGGTCAGCCCGCCAGCGAAGCCGCCAACATTGTCGAGGTCGATCTCAACAGCACCGTTCCAGACGTCTATGTGGCCTTTGATGACGAGGGCAGGGCCGTTTCGCGGATGAGCCTCGCGCAATATCAGGCTGGCATCAGCACCGCCGATTTTGTGGCCCGACTGAAGAGCATCCCGGACCACAATCGGCCCAACGCCGCCGACAACCTGCCCGGGCTCGCCCTCGTCTCGCTGCGGATCGAGAGTCCCGCCGCCGCTCCAGCCTCGCAACGCAAAAGCTACCGGCTCGTCACGCAGATTGGAGATAACCGATGATGCCATGCCCACCTGCGCTAAGCTTGGAGCGGAAGGCCTTTACCCTGCTGGAGATCCTGATCTCAGTCTCCCTACTGGCGCTGCTCGCCACCTTCATGTTTCCCGTCATCGACGGCGCGTCGAATCTCTGGCGCACCAACGAGCAAAGGGTGGACAGCTACCGCGAAGCGCGCGCCTCGCTGCAATTTATCTCACGCGAGCTCGGCTCCATCGTTCTCCCAGCCAGCAGCGATAACTTGCCCGAAATGGTCATCAACTCGCCGGATGTGACCCTCCCGGCGGCAGCGATCACTCCCAGCGAAGGAGGCGGCTCGCTTTTCTTCCTCGCCAACATCGCAACCAGTGCCCAAGACCCCGCGCAAAATCAGAGCAACCTCTGCACAGTCGGCTACTATCTGGCCTACACCAACGACCGCTCGCCCTTCGACCCCGGCGGCAACAGCACGGGCACGTCGAAGCTCTACCGTTACCAGCGTTCGAGTCAGGAAACCTATAACGCCATCACCAACAGCCAGTCGCCCTACAGCGGGGCCGATCCCGGCAACGCCCTCAATAACGAAGTCCTGGCGCGCAACATCACCAGCTTCACTGTGCGGGGTCTGCGCTGGGACGGAGCCGTGACTAAATACGAGGTGATCGATACCTGGCCCGAGCCCGCCCCACCGGTCGGAACCCCTCCCCCCTCCACCCCGACGCCTGGGCCAGACTTGATCGAGATTTCCCTGACCGCCCTCAACTCCAACAGCGCCGCCCGTCTGACCACTCGCGCCCAATGGGTGAGCCGCACCGGAACGCTATACACCCAGGAAGCCCAAACCTTTACCCTTCGCATCCATGTTCGTCTCTAGACTAGACAGCCGCCGCCGCTCCGGTGTCGCCATCGTGATCACCCTGCTCTGCATCACTGTGCTGACCGTGATCGCGACGGCCTTTTTGCAAAGCATGTCGATCGAGCGACTGACCTCCCGCAGCCAGCTCAGCCTCATGAGCGCTGAAGAAGTCGCCCAGGCCGCGGCTGATGAAGCTCTGCAAAAGATCACCACCTACATGGTCGAGCGCCCCTACCATGCGGTCGGTTATAAAACGATCCAGGGTCAGATCACGCCCGTCATCATGGGCTCGATCAACTATGGCACCGCGCCTGAGCAGAAGGTTCTCGTGTCCGGCGATCCGCTCAATGTCACCTTCACCGATGGCAGCGGAGGCGCCGCGTCCAATTCCATCGATCTCAACTTCAAGACCTCCAGCACCGATCAGTATGGCTGGATCGGTTCCCCCGTCATCAACGGTGCCGTCCAATACAGCCCGCGCCGCGCCTTGTGGGTCAACCTGCTCTCCGATCCCGCGCAACCCGAGCAGCCCGATCCAACAAGAAAGGAAACCTACAATCCCATCGTCGCCCGCTACGCCTACTGGGTCGAAGACGAGACTTCCAAACTAGACATCGGCGTGGCAGGCAATGCCGACGGCACCGGCAATCGTTTCCTGCGTTCCCAGATTGGCGACAGAGTCACCGATCTCGACCTCAGCGCCCTCCCCCTCCTCGACCAGAAACCTCTGCCCGACGACGCCACCGGCGGCAGCGTCCTCAGCAAGCTGATCACCCTCCGCAACAGTTTCCCGCTCGTGATGCAAGACCCGCGCATCCTCAACCGCGTCGCCCCCGACACCCTGGCTGCCAACGTCGCCGACCAGGTAAAGTTTCACGCCACCACCCATTCTCTCTCCAACGAGCTGGCCGGCACCGGCCGCCGCCGCGTTAACCTCAACGCCCTGGTCACCAACAGCTTGGAGCCCGACAAGATCGCCGCCGACATCGACGACATCGCCTGGCTCATCACCGGGAAACATATCATGCTGGCCGCGAATCCCGGCTCCAGAAACTCTTCCGCAGAGGGACTATTCACCAGCGAACCGGAGCTCCCCCCCTCCGACCCTTCCGTCCTGGCACCCGGTTTCGGCGATCGACTCTATTTCGCTCAGGTCTCTCTGCTAGAATCCTATCCGGAGAAAAAGGAAATTTACCTCAAGAAACTAGCCGCAAATATCCGTGACTATATCGATACAGATTCCCAGCCGACTGTAGTTGACGAGCTCGGCATTGTCCCACCGAAGACCATACCTGACCTCGCTCCACTTGTTTCAGAGACGCCGCTGCAAGCAATCGGCAAAGAATCCCTCCCATACATGCAAGAGCATGCCTGGCGGGGCTATATAGAGAACTGGACCGAAACGACACCCGCCCCGAATGAACGTCTCGCTATCGCTACTTTCCGCATCGATCACTATTTCGAGTTCTACAATCCTACCACTAGGGACTACCAGGCTCCACCCAACACATTCTTGAAAGTTTATAATCTGCCAACTTGGAATTGTGGCAAATTCACCGCCGTTGAACCGGATGAATTTACCTGTGACCTTAGCGGACTCATCTTTCCGGCCGGTGTCGCCTTAGTCCTCACTACAAACAGCACCGGTCAACATCCTCCGGAATTTATGCGCGAAGGGCAACCCGTAAGCGTGCCTACTAACCCCCTTTCCGCCATTCGGTTTACCGATGTGAAGACCGATGAGACTATCGGGTCTGGCTCCTCCATGGTGGCCGCAATCAAATTAGTAGGAAGACGGCCTGATGCGACGATAGTATCCACAACCGATTATGAGAGTGCCTTTATGTGGGGAACAGATCATGGTATTATCGACTATAATCCTGCTATCACGCTTTCCCCCGCTCCCTACCCTTGGAACTTGACCAAGCGTGGCCAGAATGTGGGCAGCCAAACCCGCTTCGTCTATTCCAGCTCGCCAAGAGGCAACGACAGCATCAGCCGAAGCGGGGACGGTCGGAGTATCTCCGAACAGCTGAAGTTTCGCGACTACGATTCGAGCTCCTACCCCTATCCCCCTTCCTATGAAGAGCAGACCCGTTTCTTCCCGAATTTGAACGGACATTCCGATGATATCGTCCACCCCAACCCCAAACCGACCGGCATCCCGGGAACAAGCACTTTCGGCCAGCCTGCCATCACCTACATCCAACCCGCGAATTGGCCAGACTACCATGTCTCCCTTACTAACAGTCCGAACACGGCTTATGCCATCGTTGCGAATGGGAACATGAAATCCATCGGGGAGTTGGGGCATATTTATGATCCCTTCCGCCGCCAGCAGCCGGCCAATGCAAACGGTCCCGCTGCGAGCGTTCTCAACGCTAGAGGCGGTGGCCGGTCGCTCAGGGTGGGTCAGATTGACGACCTCGTCGAATCGAGCCCGTTCGCAGTTCCGTCAGGAACAGCTACGACTGAGTGGCGCAATGCCGCTTGGCATCTTACCGATATCTTTTCCGTCGCCGACGACATTACCAAAGCAGGCAAGTTGAATATTAATGGAGTGCTCCGGGATGATGGAGTGGCTTTGCGGGCGGCTCTCCGTAAAATGAATTTTCTCGCGGCCCCCATGGGAGATACCCTCCGGGCAGATGCTCTTCTCTCTCCAACAGAAATCGACGCCCTGATCGTCGATCTTAAGAACTATTTAACAAGTAAGGGACCTTTCATGGAGCGGGGTCAGATGTCCCAGCTTCCTTTCTTTTCAGGAATCGCCACTGCCGGTAACCAACCGGGCCAAACTTCTATTGATCGCAGCCGCGAAGAAATTTTTCGGAGAATTGTTGAAATGGTAACAACTCGCAGCGCCAGCTTTTCGGCTTATTGCGTGGGCGAGATCGTTCAACAAAAACCGGATGGAACCCTCTTCACTCGGGGACGGAGATTTAAAAAAGTTACATCAAGGATTCATCCCTTGCATGCCGGCCAAAACATCGAAATGGGAGGTCCGGCTGATCGGGCAGATGCTTATCACATCGAAACCGCCAGCTTCGAGAGGCTATGAAAATGGGTCCGGCGCCATTTCTTTGCCCATCTCGGTGGTTGAGCGTTTTGTTCTTCGGGATAATAGCGTGTCTGTCTGATTTGACTTGGGCCCAATCTCGTCCCCTACCCGGTTCGATTCCCGTCCCATCCCTGCCTGATCGACCGGATGAAGCCGATGCGCTGCCCCCCCCAAGACAGCACAAAGATTCAGGTTATCTGAGAATCTGGAACTATGGCTATTCCATCGCCGATTCAGGCCTCGCATTTTTGTTGTCGCCAACAGGTCGAAGTGGTTCTGAGGCGGGCGAACGACAATGGCTGGCCCGTGGGGTTCGCGCGCCTACCATTAGAGAGTATCGGGAGATACCTTCGGGAAAGTATCAATTGCTAGCGGTGCGTGATCGTTCTCGAGCGGGCGATCCTGACCCAGCCCTGAATGAGGATGACCTTAGCGCTATCACAGTGGCGCAGCTTGATTTGGTGATAGAGTCAGATTCGTTTCAAACCGTTCTCGCGAGGGATTCTCCCGGCAGTAGCCTCCTGCTACAAGAAATCAGCGACAGTGAGACTAAAGTCCCTCAACTCCGAATATTCATTTTCAGTCCGGAAGCGCGTCCCACATTCACCCTCGTCTCAGGTTCAGAGCGAAAGGTTTTTCTGCACGAATTGAAGTCTCCCCAGACGACGGTCGACTTGAGCTCGTCAAATGAGCCTTTGCTAATTGAAATCACGTCAATCTCTCCAAGAGGCCTTCCAGTGCAGCATACCGCACGCATCGGAGGTCAAAACGTCAAATCATATTCATTGCTTATCGGCCCGAATCGTTACGGGCGAACCACTGTTCGGGCAACCGCAGATGCGCCCATGATTCCACCTCCCTCCCCTTCTCCCAGTCCCACCCTCGCGCCGGAAACGCCATGAAATGTTTCCCGCCATGGGCGTCAACGCTTGTCCTCGCCGGGGTCCTGCTAAGCGGCGGCTGTCGCAAGGTGGAGCACGATCAACCTGATGCCATCATCCTTCACACCGGCCGATTACTGGGCAATATCAATCCGGAGAAAATGGGGAAAGCGGTGCCGTTGCAGCACTATCCCTACCTCTCAGCCTATGTGAAAAAAGTTCGGGCCGAAGCGGCAGCGCAGAACGTTCCGGTCTTCCTGATCGATCTTGGCGATAGTCTGGGCGGTTCCTTTGCCAGCTACGCCCTGCGCGGGGAGAACATGGTCGGATTTTTCAACACGCTCGGCTACGACGCGCTGTGTCTCGGCAATCTGGATGGCGATGTCGACCCGGCCACCATCGCCGCATTGCACGCGCCGGTGCTGACCCCCTTTGTCGATGGCGAGGGGAAGCCTGCCATGCCGGGGAGTCGGTTGTCGGCCGAGCTGGAAAAGTCGGGCGTGGTGCTCGATCTCGCGGCCAATTTCTATGGTCTCACCAACGCCGCCGAGCATCCGCTGCGCTTTCCGACGGCTTTTGGCCCGTCCCAGGCGCGCCCGGTGGCGGTGCGCGATTATCGCAAAATCTCGGCTGCGTTCGATAAGCCGGGTGCCCTCAAGATCTTGAGTTGGATGAAGTTCGAAGACGCCGGGGCTGCGGAGAAACGCTTTCTCGGCGATCTGTCAAAATGGGGTTTTAACCTGATCCTGGCTCACCGCATCTACGGGGAGGGCCAAAAAGATGTTTGGACTGCAGCTTCGCTCCAGCGGAGCAAACCACCGGTCTCGATCAACATCCTGCGGAACAATTCGGGTTTCACCGTTGCCCGCGTCGATCTGAAGCGGAACGGTCGCCAATGGCAGGTGCTGCGCCAGTCGATCGTGCCGATGACTGCCAACACGGTCGAAGCCGACACGGAAATCATTCGGCAGATGGATCGTTTCGCTCCCGCGCTGGCCCGGGCGGATCACAAGGTGGCCGATCTTTCGCAACGCTGGGAACCGAACGACATCCTGCCACTCTACCTGAGTGCTCTCACGGAGATCCCGGGCGCCCACGCGGTGGCCTATGCCCTCGACTCGGTTCGGACGGGTTGGGCGCCGGGAGAGCTGCGGACCTCCCAGGTTTTCAACGCGTTGCCGTGGCGCAACGACATCGTCACGATCGCGCTGGCCCGGAGCCAATTGCCCGCGCTGGGCAAGATAGCGGGTCTCGTGCTGCTGACGCGGGAGGACCTGCCGGATCCCGTATCGGTCGTCACTTCGCGCTTTTTTGCCCATCTCATCCAGCAACAGACTGGCCTGGAACAGGCGGTCATCACCTCGACTGGCCCCCAATTGGAATTCGAGCATCTGGTGCGGTTCATCCAGTCTCGCTCCCCCCTGAAGGCAGCGACGAAACAGGAAGGCTGGAGCAATGCGCAGAAGTGACTCCTCCAGCGCGCGCGCCGCACTCTCCGGACGCGAAGTATTTTTCCTCACGCTCTTCATCGGTGCTGCGGCGTTGGTGGCGATTCCCTGGCTGGTCAGCAAGGTCCACCGCCGCGACCGGCTGGCGAGCTACCAGAACCTCCAGCAGTGGGGCATCGCGCTGAATCTCTACCTGATCGACAACGACAACCGCCTGCCAAGGGTCGGGAACTTGCCAATCGGTCCGCAACCGGACGACGCCTGGTATAACGTGCTACCCACCTACCTGTCGCAGCAGGCGCTGGGAGCGCTGCCCCCCGGGAAACGCCCAACTTTCGGTGACGGTACCATCTGGTTCGATCCGGGGGCCGATCCGCCCCGCCGTCCGGCCGCGGGTGAGTTCTATTTTACCTACGGGATGAACCGCTATCTGCAGCCGGACGCGGCGCGGATGAGCCTGACCGTTTATGACCTTGAAGCGCCCGGCCACACGGTATTTCTCACGGAGAAATCGGGATTCACTCCAGGGGTCGTGCCTGGCGAAATGGAATTCAGGCAGAAGAAAAAAGACGCCGGCGATGCGCTGCTGGCTTTCGTTCTTTTCTGCGATGGACACGTCTCCTTCGGATCACAGTGGGAATTGCGGCAGAATCCGGAGGCGGCAAAACCAGACAAAACTTTGTCGCCTCTTTCTTGGGCACCCTATGTGGGCGCTCCCGCACCTAAAGCCGCTGACTGAGCGAGCCCCGCCCATTCAGGGTAAAACCTGACCATTTTTGCGGGAGGCGGGTGGCGGGCAAGCACCCGTGGGGGCGCTCTCGCTCGTAGTTCCAGCGATGTTGACATCGCCGGAATCCAGTAGCCAAAAAAGGGAGATAAATCAGGTCGGCGGGGTCGAACGGGGAATGCGTCGGCTCATGCGGGAGGGAGAGGCGGATTTGCCCCCGCCCGCTTCCGGGGAGACAGGCAAACGCTGGCGCGCGCTGGCTGAGGTGGGAGCACAGGATCTGGGATTGGCGAAAATTTTCGAGAGCCACACCGATGCGGCGGCGATTCTGCGGGAGCTGGGGGGCGTCTTTGCGGAGGAGAAACTGCATGCGGTCTGGGCGGCGGAGGATCCGCGCGAACCGCTCATTTTCACACCGGCGTCGGGCACTCTGAACGGACGGAAGGGCTGGTGCTCGGGGGCGGCGTTCGTCGATCGGGGCCTGCTCACGGCCGAGACGCCTCACGGCGAGGCGGTGCTGGTGCTGGTGGAGATGCGGCAGCCGGGCGTGACGGTCGAGCCCTCAGCTTGGATGGCAGCGGGGATGGCCGGCGCGGGCACGACGGGCGTTCGTTTCGCCGCAGCGGGAGCGGAACAGGTCGGTCCGGTGGATGGCTATCTGGACCGGCCCGGTTTCTGGCACGGCGGGGGCGGGATTGCGGCGGTCTGGTATGGCGCGG
>JBGTNO010000190.1:0-4872 GCA_041743065.1 Chthoniobacterales bacterium | reverse complement strand
CGGGGGCGGAATCTCCGGAGGAAGGCAGCGGCGGGAAAGGAAAAGAAGGCCTGGCGGGTAAAGGGGAGGAAGGTTCCGGAAAGGGGAAAGAGAGCGAGGGTGGGGAAGGCTCGGGTGAGAGCGAATCATCGGGTGGAAGCGGCCCGGGTTCCGCTCCCTCCGGAAAGAGCGGAGGTGGCGGAAAAATGTCCGCATCCGAGCGCCTGGCCGAGCTGGCGCAAAAAGCGGGCGGCGCGAGCCTGGCCGGAATGAAGCGTCAGGAAGCGCTCGCCAAGGTCGCCCAGAATCTGGAGCGGACCTACGCGACCCTCCAGCGGCAGGCCTCGGGGCGAGGGGCGGGGGGGCCTATGCGGGAACCGCTTTCGGATTTCACCAATGCGATGCAGCAGGCGGAAACACTGGTCACGGGAGCGACGATGGAAAACGATCTGGAGAACAAATTGTGGGACACGCAGACGGCACCGCAGCTCGACCGCGGCTCGGTCGCGGTCCTGATCGAATCGCTGGAAGGTCCGGCGCGCGGGACCATCGCTCTGCTCCAGGCGGCGCTGGCCGAGGGAAAACGGCAACGGGTGATCGTGCGGATGAATCCCGCCGACGCCCCGGTGGAGTATCGCGAGTCGGTGGCCGAGTATTTCGAGCGGTTGTCGAAGGATTACCAACCCGGGGGCGGCGCGGCGCCGTGAAGCGAGTCGTCGAATGGCAGTGGGAATTCGGCGGCTTGATCGCGCCAATCGCCGGAACGGGCGCATGGATGGTGCTGGCCGGGCTCCTCATGCTCAGCGTCGCGCTGGCCTGGATCAGCTACCGGAATTCGTGGCGGAAACTGGCGATGGGCAGCCGGATCGCGCTGGTCGCCCTGCGGTCGCTGCTCATTCTCTTCATCCTGCTGTGCCTCGCCAATCCCGCGCGGGTGGAGAAAAAATATCTCGATCAAGCCGACCCGCGGCGTCTCGCGGTCGTGGTGGACCGCTCCGACAGCATGACGCAGCCGGACGAGGATGGCCGGAGTAGGCTGGACGACGCGGCGGCCCGCTGGCGGAAGCTGCGGCAACGGGCCGAGGGCATGGGAAAACCGGCGCTTTTCGCGTTTGACCGGTCGCTGCGCACAGTGCCGGATTTTGACGCGGCGGTGGCGAAGGGAACCGGCGAAGCGCCCGAGACGCGGCTGTTTTCATCCCTGGAAGAGGTAATCGGAAAAGTGGGGGACGGCTCGATGGCAGCGGTGGTGTGCCTCACCGATGGGCTCGATACGACGGGCGGGGGATTCGCGGATCTGGTGGCGGCGGCGCGAATGGCTCAGGCGCCGCTGTATTTCGTGATCGGCAAAAATCGGCTGCGGCCCGAGCCCGTGCTGCACATTCGCAATTTCGTCGTGCCGGCCACGACCCTGCCAAACACCCGGATCGCGGTGCGCGCGGTGGTCGAGGCCTATTCCCCCATGCCGCGCACAGTGCCGGTGCGTCTGCTGCGCGACGGCGCGGAACTGGCGCGGACGGAGATCGAGCTGCCGCGAGGAAACGCCCTGAAGATGTGGGAATCGGAATTGACGACCGGTCCCGTGGCCGGCTCGATGCCGCTCGAACTCCGGGTGGGCGAGGGAACGGAGGCGGTCTCGAGCCGGGCCCTGACCGGGGTGCGGGAAAATCTGGTGACGCGCGTGCTGTATTTCCAGGGAGCGCTGGACTGGGGCTTCCGGTTTTTCCGCGATGCGCTGGCGGAGGACCAGAACTTCGAGGTGACGGCGCTGTTCAGCCCGGAAATCGGAGTGCGCCTGCGCCCCGCTTCCACGCATGGACTAAATGACCTTCCCGCCACGGCGGGGGAGCTGGCAGCGTTCAACCTGGTGGTGCTCTCGAACGTCGCTCGCGATCAGCTCTCGGAGGCGCAACAGCTGGCGCTGCTCGGGTATGTGCGGGGCGGGGGCGGGCTGCTGTTCATCCTGCCCGACACAGAAGCGGCCGCGGAATTTTCGAGCACCGGGCTCGAAGCGGCGCTGCCGGTGGCGTTCGGCCGCCCGCCAGCGGAGAGCGCGGAGGATTTCGCCTCCCGGCGCTTTCAGAGGATGATGGAAGGGACCTCCCAAATTGGTGCGGAGCAGCAGTTTGCCGGGGGCATGGCGCAGCGGCCGCTCCCAGTGGCGCTGCATGATTTCGACATCCGGCCGGACACGTCGCTGGCGAAGCTTTTCACCGAAAAATCGGGCGGGATCGAGCCGAAGTTCGCCAGCCATGCGGTGATCCGGAGAGTCAAAGCCGGGGCGGAGGTCCTGGCGATGAGCGAACAGGGTCAGGCCTTGATGGTGGCGCAGGCGTTCGGGCGCGGGAGATCGACGGTGATGACGACCGACACGCTCTGGCAGTGGAGTCTTTCCCAGCCGAGCGAAGCGCAGACGGCGCGCACTTTCTGGCAGCAACTGGTCCTCTGGCTGGCGCAGCCCACCAATGCCGACCTGCATTTCGTCGATTCTTTCGGCAAAGTGACGGCGGACACCCCGCTCGCTCTCCGCCTGGAAAGCGAGGCGGGCGAACCGCCGACGGTGACGCTGCTCTCGCCGACGGGCTCGCGCCAGTCTCTCGCGGTGCAACGGGAGGGGGACCGAATTTTCCGGATGGATCTGACGCCTGATGCGGTGGGCCGATGGAGCCTGATCGCCACCGATGCGAAGGGACTGTCGGTCCAGGCGAACCTGGAAGTGACGGCCCGGGAACCGGTGCTCGAAACGCAGGTGCGGCCGCCCGATCTGGCGCGGCTGCGAACCATCGCCGAATCCACCGGCGGCCAGCTCCTGTCTGGAACGGTCCCCCCTTCCTGGAGCCGGGCGCGGGAGGACTCGGGGTCCCTGCTTCTCTCGGAAAAGCGATCCCTGCTCTGGGACAACTGGGCGGTTTTCGTTCCGCTGCTGGGCCTTTACGGGGCCGAGCTGCTGCTGCGGCGCCGGGCGCGTTTGCTATGAGAACGCCGGGGGACCGGTCCGCTCGCGACGCCTCGGCTCCGGCAAATGAGCCGTCCTCCAGCCCGCGGCAGGCTGCGGCGGGGGTTGCGATGTCGGGGGTTGCGATTGATTCCCGAAGCTGGTATGCACATTCCATGCGGGTGAATCGCCGACGTTTCATGGAACTTCTCACGGCTGGTGGCGCGAGCTTTCTCGGGCTGAACTGGGTATCGCGGGTGCAGGCGGCGACCAAGCATCGCGGGTCAACCACCCCATGGGCGCGTCTGAAATATCCTCTCGACGGGATCGATCAGGAAGACTGGGGGGTGCATCCGCAGGGCGATCTGAACCTGATCGATCAAGTGCGCGATCACACCACGATCGACTTGCATAATCGCTGGAACGTGGCGGACGTGGCCGATCTCACCGCGATGTCGGCTTTCCCGTTTATCTTCATGCACGCGGATGAGCGCCCGTTTCTGGACGATCAGGCCCGGGCGAACCTCCGCGAATACCTGCTCCGGGGCGGCTTTCTGTTCGCGGAGGATTGCGTGATCGGCCGCGGCAATCACGGCCGCAACAATCGCAACGATTTCTTTTTCCGGACGATGGCGGAGGAATTGCCGAGGATTCTGCCGGAGGCGAAATTCGAGAAACTGCCGAACGATCATCCGGTGTTTCACTGTCTCTTCGATTTTCGCGATGGCCTGCCGCACATGCAGGGCACACCGCATGGCGCTCACGGCCTCACCTTGAACGGGCGTTTGCTCGCGCTGCTGAGCCCTTCGGATCTGCATTGCGCCTGGACGAATGGCGATGTGTGGTTCGGGACGGAAAAGAAAACGCAGGCGATGCGCATGGGGACGAATATTTACGTCTATGCCATGACGCAGACTCCGGCGGCGCGGGCCTGAACGAGGCCGACTCGCGGGTCACATGAGATCTTCCGCGATGACGCTCGTCTGGGCACGCGAGGCCAGAAGTTCCGCCTGCCGGACCACCGCCTCCGGCGCGTCTTCGTAGCGATAGCCGCCGCAGTTCGGGCAGGTGGCGACGTGGGCGCCGACGATCGAATCGCAGCTTTCGCACACCTTGTATTTGGCGGGCTGGGCGATGATCCTGAGCGCTTTGGCGGCGCGGTCGCTGAGATGAGTGTCGGCGGCGGACATGCAGTCGTAAAAGGTAACATGCCGTCCACCGGGCGCAAGCGCGCGCGGTGACCGGACGATTTGTAAACACCGCCATGTAAACACCGCCATTGCCAAACCGATCCAATTTGCCTATTTGAGGCCGATGTCGACCCCGGATGAACCCACCATTGAACCGGCCACGATCGAGGACCTCGAGTCGATCGTGGAACTGCTGACGGAACTTTTCGAGCAGGAAGCCGATTTCACTCCGGACCGCATGAAGCAGACGCGCGCCGTCCGCCTGATCCTGGAAGAACCGAGTCGCGGCCGGATCTTTGTGCTGCGCCATCACGAGCGCATCCTCGGCATGGTCAATCTGCTGGTCACCATCAGCACCGCGGAAGGCGGCTTCGCGCTCCTGCTGGAGGATTTCATTATTCATCGCGACTTCCGCGGCACCGGGCTGGGCTCCAAGCTGCTGGCTTTCGTGCTGGGCTACGCCAAGGAGAAGGATTTCGTGCGGATCACGCTCCTGACCGACGCGGACGATCTCCGCACCCAGGAGTTTTATCGGCACCATGGCTTCTACGTTTCGCGCATGCTGCCGCTCCGCGTGATGCTCAACGGAGGCGTGGAACGCTAGCGATGGCGGACGATTTTGTCGAGCTGGGCTTCGCGACGATCGATCTGGACCGGGAGCGGCGCTGTGGCTTTCCGGAGGTTATTTTTTGCGAACACAAGACGCCGGAAGAAGTGGTCGGCATCGCGCGGGCTCTGCTCGAGCGCGAGGCGGCGGTGCTGATGACG
>JBGTNO010000189.1:0-12805 GCA_041743065.1 Chthoniobacterales bacterium | reverse complement strand
GCACTTCCACGCCCGGTGCGCCCGTGGCCGGTGAGCGGGTGATGAGCTGGCTCTCCCCGTTGATCCGGGCGGCGCCGAGTTCGCGCCCCTCCGTCACATCCAGACGCCAAAGCTTTTGCGCCGCGCCCGTCAGCGTGTCTTCCCAGGTGAAATTCGCCCCGTCCTGATCCAGCCACATCTGCCGCGCCACCGTCAGCCCGGCCGGCTGCGGCAAGCCCATCCCGCGCATTTTTTCCACCAGCCGGAATTCCTCCTTCACCGTCCACGCGTAGAGCGAATATTGCCGCCAAGCCTCTGGAAAAGTGGTCTGCGACACATCCACCGGCGTTAGTCCCTCGATCTCCACTACCCGTCGCGTCGGCGCCGGTTGCAGCGCGATCAGCTCCTGCTCCACCATCGGTTGCGCCCCTTCCGCGAAGCGAAACGCCGGCTCCGGATCCGTGCGAAACGCGTCCAGTTGGATGATCCATTTACCCGCGCGGACCTGCGCTTTCATCCGTCCCTTCTCATCCACCGCCACCGGAATGGGTGCCTGCACCTGGGCCAGTTGCCAGCCCTCCGGCAGTGCCGTGCCCAGATCCTCCTCGCGGCTGCGTCCCGTCACACTCAGCTCCACCTGCGTGTGCAGCCAGAGCGGCAGGCCGTCCTCGATCAGCCGGTAAACCTGCGCGCTGATCGAGTCGCGATCGGTCTTCTCCGTCTTGGCGCGCTGGAGCCAGAGGTAGCCCGCCGCGTCCCAATCCGGATTCGCCACCGGCTGGCCGGCCTTGGTCAACTGCACCAGGCCGATCGAGGGCGGCACCGCGATGCGTTGCGGCATCCGCGCCCAGGGGAACGCGCCCGCGATTTCCCAGGTGCCCGCCGGCAAGTGCAATGTCGGACGCCCTTCCCGCGAGAGCACCGGGACGGGTTCGCCATTGACCGTCACGCTCTGCGGCCACAGATCGAAATCGCCCGGCAGCGCCAGATCCGTCTCGCGAAACGTCAGCGCCGAGAACTGAAAACTGCCGCCCACCAGATCCGCCTGGATCATCAGCCGGGAAGGCCAGGCCGCGAGGCGCGTGTTGGCGTCGCTGAACAGGCGCGGCCCGACCTGCGGCGGATCGTTCCACAGCGCCCAGTCGCGCCACGGCCGCAGTTCCGGCGGGAGGTCGCGATCCATCGCCCCGGCGAAAAAGGTGGATGAGAACAGCAGGAGAGCAGGGAGGAAGGCGCGGAGTAAACGCATGTTGCTAGGGAGAGAGTCCACGGTTGGGACGCGCGCGGAAAGGATGTTTTTGGGGAGCACACGCGTCTCGCGTGGTGGGTTCGGCGTCCCGCCGAATCCGCGGGCGGATGGTATCCGCCCAAGCTGCCCGGCGAGACGCCGGCCAGAACACGCGAGACGCGTGTGCTCCCCAAAATTCAGACGGCGGCTCTCCAAGGTTGAGCGCGGTCCTGGACTGAGCGAGAATGCGGCATGATCGGGATGAGCTGGCCGCTCAGCCCGGTGCTTTTCCCGCTCGCAGGAGACGTTTAACCGTTTCGAAAACCACCGAGACGGATTCGGTATGGCGTTCCTGACAGGGGTAGATGTCTGTCGGGCGCGCATCTCTACGTTTCCAGAGCTGGCCCCGCCCCACCTCGGGAATAGGTCGGTCCCCCTTTCTGCTCGGCCCGCCGGCTGGATTTGAGAAGATGGCGGGGATGACTCGTTCGCTGGTGGTTTCCATACATGATGTCTCGCCGCGGACGCAGGAGGAAACGGAGCGGCTGCTGGCTGCGTTGCGCGGGGTCGGGGTGGAGCGGACTTCGCTGCTGGTGGTGCCGGATCATCATCACCGCGGGCATTTTCTGGCGGATGCGGAATTTCGGAAATGGCTGACGGGTCTCGCGGCGGCGGGACACGAGATGGTGGCGCATGGCTATTTTCACCAGCGCGAGCGGCAGCCGGGCGAAACGGTGCGGGCGAGGCTGACGACGCGCTTTTACACGGCGGATGAGGGCGAGTTTTTCGACCTGCCGGAGGAGGAGGCGCTGGCGCGGCTGGAACGCGCCAAGGGCGAATTTGCCGAGGCGGGCTGGCGGCCGTCTGGTTTCATTGCCCCGGCGTGGCTGCTGGGCGCGGGATCGGAACGAGCGGCGAGGGCGGCGGGCTTCATCTATACGACGCGACTCGGCAATGTCTCCCGGCTGGACGGCTCGGCGGTGTGGCCGAGCCAGTCGCTGGTCTGGAGCGTGCGGAGCGGCTGGCGGCGGGCGATGAGCCTCGTCTGGAATGGCGTGCTCTTTCACCGGCTGCGGCGCAATCCGCTGCTGCGGATCGGGATTCATCCGCCTGATCTGAGGCATCCGGTGATCCTCGGCCAGATCCTGGAATTGACGCGGCGGGCGCTTGTCGATCGCGCAGTGGCGACCTATGAAGAGTGGGTGGCGCGGGCTTCGCGCTGACATTTTTTCCCCGCCATGCCTGCCCGCGCCGATCTGCACCTTCACTCGCGCTACAGCGATCGCTCTTCCGAGTGGCTGTTTCGCCGCCTGAACGTGCCGGCGAGTCATTCGCAGCCGCGCGCGCTTTACGAGCGGCTGCGCGAGCGCGGGATGAACTTTTGCACGCTCACGGATCATGACCGCATCGAGGGCTGCCTGGAAATCGCGGACCGGCCGGGCGTGTTCCTGAGCGAAAGTGTGACGACGCGATTTCCGCGGGACCGGGTGAAGGTGTCGGTGCTGGTGTGGGGGCTCACGGAGCGGCAGCACGCGGAAGTGCAGGCGGCGCGGGAGAATATTTTCGACCTGCAGGCGTTGTTGCAAAAAGAGAATCTGGCGCACGCGGTGGCGCATCCGCTTTACCGTCCGGGCGACCGCCTGCAGGTGGCGCACGTGGAGCGACTGCTGCTGCTCTTCCGGCATTTCGAGGGGTTGAACGGCTTGCGCGACCGGCTGAACAGCGAGACGATGTCCTTCCTTCTCGGGCGGCTGACGCCGGAAATCATGGAGCGGCTGGCGGCGAAGCACGGTCTCGCGCCGACGCACGCGGAATCCTGGCGCAAGGTGCGGGTGGGCGGTTCGGAGGATTACGGCGGGCTGTTTGCGGCGTCGGCTTATACGGAAACGCCGGACGCGCCGGACGTGGCCACGTTTCTGGAGCATCTGCGGGCGGGCCGCTGCGAGCCACGGGGAAAGGGCGGCGAGCCGTTGACGTTGTCCCACAGTCTTTATCAGACGCTTTACACCTACGCGAAGGAGCGGTTCGGGCCGCGGATGCGGTCGGATTTCCTGGAAACGGCGTTCTCGCGCTTCATGGAGGGGCGCGATCCGACGGCCTATTCGCTCTCGGAGAAGCTGGGATTTCTGACCCAGGGCGTGATGTCGGGCAAGATTTTCGAGATGGCGACGCCGGCCAATGTGACCATCTGGCGGCAGTTCTCGAAATACTTTGCCGACATCAAGGTGGCGGAAGTGGTGGCGCGGGAGACGCGCGGCATCGACGAGCCGGAGCGGCGGGCCTTTGTGATCGCGAACGCGCTGGCCAACCAGCTCTCGTATCGGTTGTTTGTGCGGTTTGTGAGCGATCTCACGGCGGGGCGGGTGATCGAGAGCCTGCAGGATATCAGCACGATGGGCTCGATCCTGCTCACGCTGACGCCGTATCTCTACGCGCTGCAAAGCCAGGCGCCCTCACGCGAATGGCTGGCCGACATTTCAAAATCGGTGACGGGCGACGTGCCGGCGGCGCTTCGGAACCGCAAGCGCGCCTGGTTCACCGATACCCTGGAAGACGTGAACGGCGTGGCGACGACCATTCAACGCATGGCCGCGGCGGCGCAAACGGCGGGGCATGAGCTGATGGTGGTGACGTCGCGGCAGGAGGTGCGGATCGGGGGAATCCCGATCAAAAATTTCCAGCCCATCGGCGAATTCGAGCTGCCGGAGTATCAGCTGCAGAAGCTGAGCTTTCCGCCGATCCTGCAGATGATCGATTACATTCAGCGCGAGGGATTCACCGAGCTGATCATCAGCACGCCGGGCCCGGTCGGCATCACGGCGCTGATCGCGGCGAAGATGCTGCGGATTCGCGCCTGCGGAATTTATCACACCGATTTTCCGCAATATATCCGCATCCTGACCGACGACAGTTTTCTGGAAACGCTGACCTGGAGCTACATGAAGTGGTTCTACTCCCAACTCGATCTGATTTATGTGAACTCCGAGCATTATCGGCAGGCGTGGATTCAGCGCGGGATTGCGGCGGAGAAACTGGAGATACTGCCCCGCGGGCTGGACACGGAACTGTTCCAGCCGGGGCGGCGGGAGGCGGCGTTTCGGCGGCGGCATGGGATCGCGGAGGGCGAGGTGGTGCTGCTGTTCGTCGGGCGGATCTCCAAGGAAAAGGATGTGGACGTGATCGTGCGGGCGGTTCCGCATCTGGGCGCGGCGCGGGAGCGGTGCCGGTTCATGGTTGTCGGGGACGGGCCTTATCGGGCGGAGCTGGCGGCCGCGCTCCCGGAGGCGATTTTCACCGGATACCTGAGCGGGCGGGAGCTGGCGGCGGCTTACGCGTCGGCGGAGGTGTTCGTCTTTCCCAGCACGACGGATACGTTTGGGAACGTGGTCATCGAGGCGTTCGCGTCGGGGTTGCCGGCCGTGGTGTCGGACACGGGCGGGCCGTGCGAATTAGTGAAAGACGGGGTGACGGGCCGGATCACGCGGAGCCTGGACGAGAAGGATTTTGCGAGAGCGGTGGCCGAGCTGGCGCTGGATGCGGAAAAGCGCCGGGCGATGAGTGTGGCGGCGCGGGAGGCGGTGCGAACGCGTGACTGGCGGGCGGCTTTCGAGCGTTTCTGGGCGCTCTCGCCGGAGTAGGACGAGGCAAAAAGCTCAGTGCAGAAACTGCAGTTCCTGCTCGGCCTGGCGGGTGTAGAAGCTCTCGGGATACTGCGACATCAGGGTCTCGTAGGCCTGGCGGGCTTCGGCGGTCTTGCCCTCGCGTTTGAGCAGGGCGGCTGCCCCGGACTGGGCGAGGGGGGCGGCGTAGCTTTTGGGATATTGCGTCGTCACGGTCTGGTAAGTGGCGAGGGCCTTGTCGTTCTGACCGGCGGCGGCTTGGGTCTCGGCGAGACTGATCCAGGCTCCGGCAATGAGAGGGTGCTCGGGCGAGGTTTTGATGAATTCGTTCAGCGTGGCGAGGGCTTCGTCGAATTTTCCGGCCTGCCGCTGCTCGGCGGCGAGGAGCAGGCGAGCATTGGCGGCGGCGACGGAATCGGGGAATTGCGCGATTACCTTTTGATACCCCTCGGCATTTTCCGCCTGCCCGAAAAGCTGTCGCGACTCGCTTTTTCGGCGCTCGGTGGTGACGCGATAAAAGATGGAGATGGCGAGCGCGAAGAGGATAAGGGCTCCGAAGAGGATGATCTTCGTCTTATGGCGATCCCAGTAATCGAAGGGATCGAACTCGGTGCTGACGACGTTTTCTGGCTGAGGCTGCATGGAGGCGGGTAAGGTTTCAGAGGACGGACTGAAACTCAAGGGATTACCGTGGAGATGAAATGGGGAGCACACGCGTCCCGCGGGTGCTGGCCGGCGTCTCGCCGGGCAGTTGGGCGGATGGTCTCCGCCCGAGGCTTTGGCGGGACGCCAAACCCGACCCGCGAGACGCGTGTGCTCCCCAACGTCAGGCTTCAAGCCAGGCGAGGGCTTTGTCGTAGCTGGCGCGTTCGAGATAATGGGCCAGATCGGGATCGAGGGGGCGGGGCAGTTCGGCGGAGGCTCGCTCGATGGCGGCGGAGGCTTCCTGGAGCGCGGTGAGATGCGCGGCGGGGTCGCGGGTGTAAAAAACGCGGTCGGCGATGACGGCGCGGCGGCGGCGCAGGGCGGTGGCGAGATCCTGATGGACGGGTGGCACGCGAGGATGTGACACCTTTTGCTTTGCAATCGCAAGACCCACGGCCTATCGCAGAGCTGTGCACGGGGAGGGAAAACATATTCTCGTCTGCGACGATGATGTCTCCACGTTGCGGGTGGTCCGTGAGACGCTGCTCACGCACCTTTCGGCGCGCGTGGATACGGCGACCGATCCGGAATATGCCTTCGAGATGGTGCTGAAGAAGCAGTATGACCTCCTGATTTTCGATCTGATCATGCCAAACATCGACGGCAATCTGCTCTATTCGCTGATCCTGAAAGTGTACGATAACCTGTTGCCGGCGGAGCATCACCTTCCGCCGGTGATCCTGATTTCGGGCAATGCCCACGAAAAACGGGCGCAGGATTTTCGGCGGATGCCGGGGGTGCGGGCGCTGGTGGCGAAGCCGTTCACGATCCATCGCCTGATCACGGAGGTGGAGGCGGTCTTTGAGGCAAAATAGAGGGCGCTAGCCGTAGCGGAGGGCTTCGATGGGGTCGAGGCGGGCGGCTTTCCAGGCGGGGTAGATGCCGGCGAAAACGCCGATGATCACGGCGAAAGAGAAGCTCACCCCGATGGCGTTCATGGTGACGATGGGGGCGTTCGATTCCGGGGAGAGGCTGGCGAGGAGATGGGTGAGCACGCCGGCGGTGGCCAGGCCAATGAGGCCGCCAATCACGCCGATGACAATGCTTTCGACCAGGATCTGAGTGAAAATATCGCGACCGGTCGCGCCGACGGCTCGCCGGACGCCAATCTCGCGAATGCGCTCGGTGATGCTGGCCAGCATGATGTTGGTAATGCCGATGCCCCCGACGAGCAGACTGATCCCGGCGATCAGACCGCCACTGATCCGGGTGGAGCGGACGCTGGTTTCGATGCCATCGGCCCAGTCTTCGCGGGTATCGAAGGAGAAATCGTCGATGCCGCGATGGGTCCGGGTGAGCACGTTTTCGACCTGGGCGAGCGCTTGTTCGAAATACGCGGTGTCGCGAATCCGGAAATCGAGCGAATCGAGCGTGAGATCGGGGCCGGCGTCCACCCCGTTCGACACCGCCGCCGACTTGAATTCCGCGACCATGGTGGTGAGGGGGATGAGGACGGCGCTATTCTGCAGGAAATAGGGATCGCGCCATCGGCCTCTGCCGGTGTTTCCACGGCCCCGCCGCTGGCGCCGTTCGGCCTGGGCCTCGCTCTTGGCTTCGACGGCCTCTCTTTTCGCGGTCTCCGTCAGCATAAACTCGTAAATGCCGACCACCCGGAAAGGCACGTCGTTGAGGAAAACCGCCTCGCCGGTATGATCTCCCTCCGGATCCTCCGGCCACAGCTCCCGCGCCATGCCGCGACCGAGCGTGACGACGCGATGACCACGCTCCAAATCGAGATCGCACAGGTTGCGGCCGTTTTCGACCGTCATCTGGTTCAGATCGGTGTAGCCCGGAGTGGTGCCGACCGCGCGCACGCGTTTCACCTCACTCCCGCGGCGCAGATTGAATCCGTTTTTATTGGACTCGGGCACGACGAGATCGATGAGCGGCGCGCCCACTCGGATGGCTTCGGCATCCTCCAGCGACCGGCCTCTGGAGAGAAAGGAGAACTCGGCCAGCTCGGCGGAGACGTCCTTGGTCTCGATCTGGACTTTCTCGATGCCGCCGCGGGCTTCCAGCTGCTCCCGCATGCCGCGGGCGATGCCTTCGGTGAGGCCGAACATGGCGAGGAGGCTGGCCACGCCAAGGATCACGCCCAGCATGGTGAGGAAGCTGCGAAACTTGTGGGCCAGTATTTCGCGGAAGCCGACTTGAAGACCGAGCAGAAAGTTCATGCGGGGATTTCCTGAGGCGGCACGATGAGGCCGTCCTTGATCTCGATGCGCCGGGGCGTCATTTCGGCGATCTCGTGGTCGTGGGTGACCAGAATAATGGTGCTGCCGCTCTCGCTCAGTTCGCGGAAAAGTTCCAGGATCCGCTCGCCGGTGTGGGAATCCAGATTTCCCGTCGGCTCGTCGGCGAAGATGATGCGGGGCCGGGTGACCAGCGCGCGCGCGATGGCGACGCGCTGGCTCTGGCCGCCGCTGAGTTGCAGCGGGGTGTTGTGGATGCGCTCGCTCAGGCCGACGCGTTCGATGGCCTCGCGCGCCCGCGCCTGCCGCTCCTTTCCGGCCACGCCGGAGTAGATGAGGGGCAGCTCGACATTGCGCAGCACATCGAGTTTGGAGAGGAGATTGAAGGCCTGAAACACGAAGCCGATCTTGCGGTTCCGCATCCGCGAAAGCTCGTCGGCGCTGGATTTGCTCACCTCGATCCCATCTATGGTCACCGTGCCGGAAGTGGGCGTGTCCAGGCAGCCGAGCAAATGCATGAGGGTGGATTTGCCGCTGCCGCTGGGCCCGATGATGGAGGCGTATTCCCCGGCGTCGATCTCGAGATCGATCCCGGCGAGCGCGGTGATCTTCTGCTCGCCGACCCGGTAGCTTTTGACCACACTCCGCAGTTCGATCAGCGCCATCGCTCAGGATTGCTGGCGGAGAGCGCCGGGGCGGATGACGAGAATGCTTTCACCGGCTTCGAGACCCGACTTGATTTCGGCAAATTGGAGATCGCTCACGCCCACTTCGACCTTTCGTTCGCTGGTTTGTTCGCCCTTGAGCACATAAACGATGTTGGAACCGCTGGCGGCATCGTTGAAGACGGCGGAAATGGGCACGGCGACGGCGTTTTCCACCTGGGCGACCGGGATGTCCATCAGCACGGTCATGCCGGGGCGCAGCCGCGGGTCGGGATCGTCGATGACGGCTTCGACCTGGAAACCTTTGACGTTATTCTTGATCGAGGCGATCGGCGCGATGAAGGACACTTTCGCGGTGATCGGCTGGTCCTTGATCGTCTCGCCTTTCAGCGTCACGGTCTGGCCGAGGGAGAGCTTGCCGACGTCGATCTGATTGACGTGAGTGTCCACCAGCAGCCGGGAGAGATCGGCCAGAGTCATGAGAGTGGTGCCGGAGTTCACGCTGGCGGCGGCGTTGACGACCTGGCCTTCGCTGACGGGCACGGAGAGGACGGTCCCATCGGTGGGAGCGGTGATGCGAATCTTCCGCAGCCGGTCCTCCACCGTCTGGAGCTTGCGCTCGGCCTTGACCAGGTTGTTTTTGGCGATGGCGAGATCGGACTCGAGGTTGTCGAAGACTTCGCGGCTGATCAGCTTGTTGGAGTAGAGATCGGAGGAGCGCCCGAAGTTTCGCTGGGTCTTGTCGAGCTCGAGCTGGGCGCCCTCGATCTCGGTCTGCGCGCCGGCTTTTTCGGTGAGGAGGTCGGTGTCGTCGATATCGACCATCGGATCGCCCGCCCGCACTTGGTGGCCCGCCTCGACGTAGAGCTTCTTAATTTTTCCGCCCACCTCGGGTTTGATTTCGATCTGGACGGCCGGGGTGATATCGCCACTGATCTCGACCTTGAAATCGATATTCCGCTGCCTGGCTTTCACGACATATTTGCGGTCGAGGGTCGCCTCACTGGCACCGGAAGTCCGGTCGGAAAAGAGAAACCAGCCGCCCGCCGCGACCAGGGCGAGAGTGAGGAGCAAAAGAAAAAGCTTTCTCATAAAAGAGCGCTGAACACTACCACGAGCCATCACGCTGGCGAGTGAAAGACGGATCGATCCGGAAAGCCGCGGGGGGCGAGCAAAAAAGAACCCGCCACGACTGAGGCCGTGGCGGGTTCGGAAAAGTGAGGCTGAAAGGCCGGCTCAGCCGATCTTGGCGATGGCTTGGGCGAGGCGGCTCTTCTTGCGGTTGGCGGTGTTGCGATGGACGCGCCCGGCCTTGGCCGCGCGATCCAGCACGGAGGAAGCGGTCGCGTAATGGGTGGTGGCGGTTTCTTTATTTCCCTCGGCCGCGGCGCTGCGGACCTGCTTCAGATGAGTTCGCACGTTGGAGGCGACGGCACGGTTGCGGGCAGTGCGGGCCACGGTCTGACGCGCGCGTTTGGAAGCGGATTTGGTATTGGCCATAGGAGCGGAGAAGGGTCGGAAGCGTAGCAGCGCGCGCTCTGGTGTCAAGCGCCGGGCGCGGGGAAGTGCCAGAGGGGAGAATCGAACTCCCGACCAAGGGCTTATGAGTCCCCTGCTCTACCGCTGAGCTACCCTGGCAATCGCCCCGCCTGGTGAAGCGGAGCGGGAACGTAATCCGGCCAGTGCGGGTCGGGCAAGTCCCCATTTGGGATCGAAACGTGTTTTCACAAAATATTGGAACAATCCGGTCTCCTAGGGGAACGGCGCGGTGCTTGAGTGCGAATCAGGGGGCAAAAGAACGCCTTACTCTGATGCCGCGCCCGAACGACATTGACGCGCCGTGCCTGGCCCGTTTCTCTTGAACTCGATCTTATGACCGCTCCGACCATTGACTCCAACGCCCTCGACAGCCTGCTGTATGCTGATTGCGGCGATCCATTTGCGCATCTCGGGATGCACCTGGCGGGGGATCGTCTGGTCGTGCGGGCCTATAAGCCGGAAGCCAGCGGAGTCGTAGTTCTGAATGAAAAGGACCACACGCGGGAATATCCCGCCGAGCAGGTGCGGGGGGGACTCTATGAGGCGCTGCTGCCGGAAGGCACGGAGCGTTTCCGCTATGTGCTCAAGGTCACCGGCGAGGATGGCCGGGAGGTGCTGGAGCACGATCCGTATTCGTTTGGCGCGATCCTCGGGCCGATGGATCTCTATCTTTTCAACGAGGGTAATCACTACGATATCTACGATAAGCTGGGCGCGCACCTCACCGAGATCGACGGCGTGCGGGGCGTCTCGTTCGCCGTCTGGGCGCCGAACGCGCAGCGCGTGAGCGTGGTGGGCGATTTCAATCTCTGGGACGGTCGGCGCAACCCCATGCGCAAGCTGCTCAACGCGGGGGTGTGGGAGGTTTTCCTGCCCGGAGTGGAGGAGGGCGCGCATTATAAATTCGAGATCAAGGGCGCGCACGGCGGCATCTTGCTCAAGAGCGATCCGTTCGCCTTCTTCAGCCAGAACGGCATCCAGACCTCCTCGCTCGTCTTCAATCTCAAGCGCTACGTCTGGGCCGACGGCGACTGGATGAAGAAACGCCGGGAGAAAGAGTGGCACCGGGAACCGATCAGCGTCTATGAAGTGCACCTGGGCTCCTGGGCACGGGTGCCGGAGGAGGGCGACCGCTATCTCAGCTACAGCGAGTTTGGCGACCGGCTGATCGATTACGTGGTCGATCTCGGCTACACCCACATTGAGCTCATGCCGGTGGCGGAGCATCCGTTCGACGGCTCATGGGGCTATCAGGTCACCGGTTACTACGCGCCGACCAGCCGGTTCGGAAACCCGGATGACTTCCGCGCTTTTGTCGATAAATGCCACGCGCACAACCTCGGCGTGATCGTGGACTGGGTGCCGGGCCATTTTCCGAAAGACGCCCACGGGCTGGCCGAGTTCGACGGGACCGACCTCTTCGAGCATTCCGACCCCCGCCAGGGCGAGCATCGCGACTGGGGCACGCTCATCTTCAATTATGGCCGGAACGAAGTGCGGAACTTCCTCATCGCCAACGCGCTTTTCTGGCTCGACGAGTATCACATCGACGGCCTCCGGGTGGATGCGGTGGCGTCGATGCTCTACCTGGATTACTCGCGGGAGGACGGCGAGTGGGTGCCCAATGCCTACGGCGGCCGCGAGAATCTCGAAGCGGTCCATTTTTTAAAGCGCTTCAACGAAGTCTGCTATGAACGTTTTCCCGGCATCCTCACCCTCGCCGAGGAATCGACCGCCTGGCCGGGCGTCTCGCGGCCGACCTATCTGGGCGGCCTGGGCTTTGGCTTCAAGTGGAACATGGGCTGGATGCACGACTTCCTGTCCTACATGGAGAAAGAGCCGGTCTATCGGCGCTATCACCAAAACGACGTCACTTTTTCCATGGTTTACGCTTTCGACGAGCACTTCATGCTGGTGCTCAGCCACGATGAAGTCGTGCATGGGAAGGGCTCGATGATCGGCAAGATGCCCGGCGACCGCTGGCAAAAGTTCGCCAACCTGCGCATGTTCTACGCCTGGATGTACGCGCATCCCGGCAAGAAGCTGCTGTTCCAGGGCGGCGAATTTGGGCAGTGGAGCGAGTGGAATCACGGCAAGTCGCTCGATTGGCACCTGCTCGATCAGCCGGATCACGCGGGCCTTCGGCGCCTGGTGCAGCGTTTGAACCACCTCTACCGGGACGAACCCGCTCTCTGGGAAAACGATGACAGCTACGCCGGGTTCGAGTGGATCGATTTCCATGCCGCCGACAACAGCGTGGTCGCCTTTCTGCGCAAGGCGGATTCCGGTTCCAGCCTGATCTTTGCGGTGAACGCCACGCCCGTGGTGCGCGAAGGCTACCGGATCGGCGTGCCCGGCCCCGGCTTTTACGAAGAGGTGCTGAATTCCGACTCCGATGTTTATGGCGGCTCTAATGCGGGCAACTTCGGCGGGATGCACGCGGAACCCGTGAGCTGGCAGGGCAAACCTTATTCCATCATGGTGAGGCTGCCCCCTTTATCCACGGTCGGTTTCCGGCACCGCATGGGAGGCTAGGCACGATCGACCGCGCCCTTTCAGGTCGGGAATAAAGCCAGCGGGAGCGGCTCTCACCTCCGTGAAAATCATTTCCCTCGCCGCCGTCCTGGCGGTCACCGGGGCGCTCGCGGCTCAGGCGCTGGAACTAAAGAGCGGCGCCAGACAGAAAGCGCTGGTGGAGCTATTCACCTCCGAGGGCTGCAGCAGTTGTCCGCCCGCCGAGGCCTGGTTGTCCCGCTTTCGCGACGATCCGCGGCTCTGGCGGGAGATCGTGCCGGTCGCCTTCCATGTCGATTATTGGGATGGACTGGGCTGGCCCGATCGCTTTGCCCAGCCCGCCTTCGCCGCGCGGCAGCGGCG
>JBGTNO010000188.1:0-6484 GCA_041743065.1 Chthoniobacterales bacterium | reverse complement strand
GCAGGCCGGTCTCGCACCTGGCGCGAATCCGGCTGCGGGCGCGGCTCGCGCGGGCTTGGCTGACTGCGTCCGAAATCAGAGCGTGGCGCTCGTCGATCCTGGAAAAATGGATTAGGAGCGGGCTGGTAGGTTTGATCGCGAGAGGTCTCGCGGCCCTCAAACGAGGAGTCGGTTGAGCAGGCCATCAGCCCCAGGACGGGCAGGGTGGCGGACAGGATGCGAAGCGGTTTTGGCATGATATTTCTCTGAATCTATCGGGTGGCGGACGGAAAGCGCTCTTCGGGCAGGCAAGTTACGTCAGCCAATGGATACAACAATAAAGCCCGCTGGCGGTGGCGTCTTCCCGTCGCACGGAACAGCCGAGCACGTTCTGCATCATTTCGGATTCCAGGCGCATCACGATGGGATACGCCTCGATTAGGTCGAGAATGGGCGAGTGAAATTCCACCAGGCTGGCTTGCGGCCCGGTTGCCGAAAATTCCGTCATGCACCCTTCGTGATCGCGCAATCGGGCCAGCCACCGGGCGCGCTCGCGCGGCGTCTCTCCGCGGACTTTGCTCCGGTATCCGGTGGTTTTTTCCTGAAATAGGCGGAAGAGCAGCTTCTCGGGCGCGGTGGGTCCGTAGAGTTGCGCGGCAGCTCCCAGCAGGGAAAGGGTGGCGGCGTTGCTCGTATGCGGGAACAGTTCGTGGGCGCTGCGGGTCAGGCGGTAGGCCATCTCCGGCCGGCCGATGTTTTTCGGACCCTTGGGGCGGCGCCAGGTGTCCAGGTAGCCGTTTTTCTCCAGTTCCACACAATGCTGCTTGATGCCCATGTAGCTCATGTCGAGCTTGCGCGAAAGCTCGTTCACAGAGAGTCCCTGCGTTCGCTTGAGCGTATTGACGATGCGCAGACGCTGACTCTTCCCGATCTCGCTGATGAGTTTCTGATTCATCGGATACCTCGAGTGTCCGCCGAATCAGCCCTGGGTCTTGATGACGGCATAGATTTTCTGGCCCTTGCGATTGAGAAAAAGAAGGATGCCCTTCTCGGGATCGCGTTCCTGAAGCATGTGCCCGGCCTGGTCGGCATCGCGGACAGGGTTGGAATCAATCTCCGTGATAAGGTCGCCCCGCTTGACTCCGGCGATATCGGCCGGACTGTCGGCGGCCACGTCCGCGACCAACGCGCCTTTCGCTTCCGGGAGATTAAAATGCTCCGCCAGATCGGCATCGAGACTCTGCATTTGGAGACCGAAATTCGTCGAGTCAACCGGGTCCGCAGGCTCATCCGTCGGATTCGCGGGGTCTGGGGCAAGGCTGGAATCGGGGGTGAGCGCGTTCCGGGCGAGCTGCTCGGGATCTTTCGGTAATTCCGCGGTGGTGATGGAAATATTAGACTCATTTCCGTCGCGTAATATCCTCAGCGTCAGAGTTTCGCCTATCTTTTTATGTAAAATTTCTTTCTGAAGATCCACCGTGCTTCCGACCGTTTTTCCGTTTACCGCGAGAATAGTATCCTCGGGGCGGAGATCGCTTTTGAAGGCGGGCGTGTCGGGCAGAATCGTTTTGACCACCACTCCGGGGGTCGAGGCGCGGAAGAGTTGCTGGGAGTTCGGCTCGTCGTCCGGAAACATTTTGATCCCAATCCAGGGGCGGGTCACTTTTCCGTCGGCGATGAGTTGATCTGTGACCTGACGAAGCATGTTTGAGGGAATGGCAAACGCGAGCCCGCGGCCGATGCCGTTGATGTAGGAGTTCATGCCGACGACCTTGCCGTCCACATCGAAGAGCGGACCGCCACTGTTCCCAGGATTGATGAAAGTGTCCGTCTGCAGGTAATCTTCGTAACTAATATTGGGATCCACGGAACTGAGCAGGTTGGTGCGCCCCTTGGCGCTGATCCATCCGCCGGAAAAGCTGAAATCGAGGTTGTAAGGCACGCCGATGGCGAAAACGAGCTGGCCGACGCGAACTTCGTCGCTGTCCCCGAGTTCGCCGGCGGGAAGATCTTTTCCTTCGATTTTGAGGACCGCGATATCGGTCTTGGCGTCGGAACCCACGACTTTGGCCTCGAAGCGGCGGCCGTCCTTGGTGCGGACCTCGATCCGCCCGGCATTTTCGATCACGTGGCTGTTGGTGACGATGTAGCCGTCCGACCGGATGATGAATCCCGAGCCTTCGCTCAACCGCGCAGGGGCCGGCAGGTCATCGGGATCGGGACCGCGCAGAAAGAAATCGAAAGGGGTGGGGTTCGATCGTTGGGCGGTCTCGGAACGGATAACGACAACCGCTGGGGCCACCTGCTCGAAAACCGCGGAGAAGCCCTCGTCCAACTGGCGCAAAAGACTGAGAGCCGCCCGATCCTGGGGCTCCGCCTTCGCGGCTGGACCGGGCGTTGGGGCCTGGACTTTTTCCTCGGCGTGGAGGGGGTGCCCAACTCCGCCGCAACCAAGAGAAGCGCCGACGAGGTAGTGGAGGAGTTTGCGCATGAGGATAGCCGAAAAGACAAACCAGCGCGCGAATCCGTTCAAGCGCGAACTTATTTTTATCGGGCCTGCGGAAAAAGTGCCGCCCGAGGATGGCCCGGTTCATTGACAACCCCCCGTGCCATCGTAACTTCGCTTTCTTTGATGGAAGCATTTAGATCGCCGAAGCACTTTATTTCACATGGGCCGGGTTATTGGCCGGAGGTTTCTCCGGAAGATTGGGGAGATTGGAAATGGCAGCTGAGAAACCGAATCACCACGCTGCCCCAGCTCGAGCGACACCTGAGACTTTCCAAAGAGGAGCGCGCGGGGGTGCTGCTCTCGGGGAACAAGCTGGCGCTCGCGGTAACGCCCCATTTTTTTAATCTGATCGAACCGGAGAATCCGGACTGCCCGATCCGGCGACAGGTTATTCCGCGGATCGAGGAAACCTGGATCAATGCTCAGGAAATGTCGGACCCCTGCGGCGAGGATTCGCACATGCCGGTGCCGGGACTGGTGCATCGCTATCCCGACCGCGTGCTTTTTTTGGTGACGGATCGCTGTGCCTCGTATTGCCGTTACTGCACCCGGAGCCGCGTGGTGAGCGGGGTGGGGGAACAGGAGCTTCACACGGAATTCGAGGAAGCTTTTCGCTACCTCGAAGAGCACACCGAAGTGCGCGACGTGCTGCTCTCCGGTGGAGACGCGCTCCTGCTTTCCGACAAGAAACTGGAGACGATCCTGAAACGGCTGCGTGCCATCGAGCATATCGAGTTTCTGCGGATTGGCTCGCGGGTGCCGATTTTCCTGCCGCAGCGGATCACGCCGGAGCTTTGCCGGATGCTGCAAAAATATCATCCACTCTGGCTGAGTGTGCATGCGAATCATCCGCGCGAACTCACCATCGAGGTAAAGGAAGCCCTCGAGCGCCTGGCCAATCACGGCATCCCGCTCGGAAATCAGTCGGTGCTGCTGAAGGGGGTGAACGACGACCTCGAGACGATGAAGGCGCTGATGCAGAAGCTGCTCATGTGCCGGGTGCGACCCTATTACATCTACCAGTGCGATCTGATCACGGGGTCGTCGCACCTGCGCGCCCCGGTTTCGAAAGGGATCGAAATCATCGAAGGCCTGCGCGGTCACACCACCGGGTATGGCGTTCCGCAGTTCGTCATCGACGCCCCGGGCGGCGGCGGCAAAGTGCCGATCAATCCGGAATACACCATTTTCCACGACGACGAGAAAATCGTCTTCCGCAACTTCGAGGGAAAAGTCTTCGAGTATCCGGAGGCGGGCGCCGCGGCCTCACCGGAATCGGTGAAGCCGAAGGAGAACGCTCCCGCGGCGCGCGAGCGGCAGACCTGCGGCTGCCCGTAAGCTCCGGCGATGTCTAGTCGCGGGTGGTAAAATCCCGCAACGCCTGAAGCTTGCGATGGGCGGCTCCGTTATCGAGTTGCTCCATCGCTAGCGCCAGACCCTCGGTCAGGTTGCGGCAAATGCCCGCCACCACCAACGCGGCTCCGGCATTCAGGGCCACCACATCGCGGCGGCTGTCGCGGATGCTGCCGGAGAGGATGCCGCGCACGATCTCGGCGTTGGTTTCCCGGCTGCCGCCGCGCAACGGATCCGGATCGGCGAGCGCCAGCCCGAGTTCGGTCGGGTCGATTCGAAAAGGGCGGACGCTCTCCTCCCGCACCTCGCGAGCCTCGGTCGGTCCCATGGTGGAGATTTCGTCGATCGAGCGGCCTGCCGGCGCGAATCCGCTTACCACCCACGCCCGCTCGCGTCCGAGAAGCCGGAGCGCCTCCGCGTATTTCGGCAGGATTGCGGGGGAGAAAACTCCGATCAGTTGAAAGGGTGGCCGGGCGGGATTGAGCAGAGGCCCGAGCAGATTGAAAATAGTGGGCACGCCTTCCGCGGCCAGGCGGCGGCGGACCGGTCCGATCGCTTGGAAGGCCGGATGCCAGGCGGGCGCGAAGAGGAAGCCGAGCCCCGTTTCGCGCACGCAGGGAGCGAAACGATGCGGCGGCAAATCGATCCGGACGCCGAGCGCCTCCAGCACGTCGGCCCCCCCGGATTTCGAGGTAATGGCGCGATTGCCGTGTTTCACCACCCTCGCGCCGCCCGCCGCCACCACGAACATCGCGGTGGTGGAGACATTGAAAAGATCCATCCGGTCGCCGCCCGTCCCGCAAACATCGATGACCGGACCATCCAGACGTTCGAGGTTCAGCTCTGGATCGACCGCGCGCTGGAGCAGTGCGCGCGTGAAGCCGGCGATCTCGTCCGCGGTTTCGCCCTTCTCGCGCAGCGCTCGCAGGAAGCTGGCCTTCGGGGTAATGTCGGTAGATTCATCCGCCAGATAGGAAACTGCCTCCCGCACGTCCGAGGGCGAGAGGTCCGAGCGGGCTTCGAGTTTGTCGATGAGAGACTGCATCTCTGCGGAGCATGATCCTCTCGCGGTCGCGGGCAAGTGGGAAAAGAGGGGAAAAGAGGATCACCGGTCCGGGACGGTAAGACGGCGTGCCGATCGCCGTTTCCGCTCTGGCAGCCTCGCCCTATCGCGCAGCAGCAGCAGCGGCTTATCGAGTTTCACCGGAAACTCCGCGATCGTTTCCAGGCCCGCGCGCCTTTTGGCGGCTTGCTGGCGTGCCCGCGAGCGAATGAGGAACACGCGGGCGTCGTCGGGAACATCGTCCCAATTCCGATGATAACGGTGAGCCGCCCGCAGATAGAAGAGTTCGGGCTGATAATTGATGTCGATGATGTGCAGCAACTCGCCCGCCGGAAGTGCCGCCGCAATCGCCGGGGCCACCGGACGCACCTCATCATCCGCCACCATTCGCGGAACGACCGCGGCGCTGTAAATCAGGGTCACGGCCACCATCAGCGCTCCGGATAAAGCCGTGAGAGCTGGCGCGGCCGAACATTCACGCGCACGCGCTCCCGCGAACCCGCAGAGCAGCAGAGCCAGCAGCCCTGCCATCCCGCCCAGCCACGACCAACCTCCCACCAAGGGAGCGGCCAGCGCTCCCAGCGAGAGCAGCACCGCGAGCACCCGCACGGTTCCCCGCCAGGCCTGGCTCACCCATGGCGTCAACCGATCCCGGAGCGACCAGGCCAGCAGAACGCCCCAGACCGGCAGAAACGGCATCGCGTATCGCACCAGCACACCGGGAATCAGCAGCATTCCGATATAGACCAGCGCAGTGGCATCCCGCGTGCCGCGATAAAGCACCGCTTCCCGAGGCGGCAGCGAGGCCGTCGCCGAACGGCTCCAAAGCAGCGGCGCCAGCGCCACCCACGGCAGGAAGTTTGCCAGTCCCCGCGGAATCGCCAGCAGCCACGACTCGAGATCGAAATGGTTCTCGGTGAAGCGCTCGACCAACTGCTCCCGCCAGGTGGCGGCGGCCGCGCCTCCCTCAGTCGCCGCCAGATAGGGCATCAGCCAGGCGGCAAATAAGGCGCCGGCCACCAGCAAACCGATCAAGTGAGGGACGTTGAACACCTCTCGAAAAGTCCGCGCGCGCAGACTCACCCCGAGCACGACCGTGTAGAAAAAGAGCAGATGCTGCGGCCCTTTCGTGAGCAAGCCCAGCCCCAGCAGCACCCCGCAACTTGACCAGGTGACCCAGCGGCTTGTCCGCGATCGAAATCCCCGCATCCACCAGACGATCGCCAGCCCGGTGCAGGCCACATAGAGCGCTTCGATCTCGGCCAGCCGCCCTTTCTCGATCAAGCCGATACAGCCGATGCTGAAAATGGCGGCCATCAGCGCGCCTTCCGCGCGCAGCCAGCCCGCCGTCGCCCACACGATGCCCAGCCCGAGCAGCAGCATGCTCAGGGCCGAGGGCAACCTGGCGGCCCACTCACTGGTGGAATTTGTGGCCAGCATGGATCCAGCGATCGCCCAGTTCACCAGCGGCGGCTTCCGCAGGTAAGGCTCCCCCGCGAGATGCGGCACCAGCCAGTCGCCGGATTCGATCATGCCCACCGCCGGCATGATGCGCCGGCCCTCTTCCCCCTTGATCTCCG
>JBGTNO010000187.1:0-2730 GCA_041743065.1 Chthoniobacterales bacterium | reverse complement strand
CCGGTCTCGACGCCGAGCACGCGGTCCGCGGCGAGCGCGCCCTCGCGCACGAGAAACTCGGCGTCCTCGCGCGTGTAGATGTCGTTGGTGACGACGGCGATCGAGTAGCGGTCGCGCAGCCACTGGCAGAGCCGCAGCGCGAGCATGGTCTTGCCGGAGCCCACCGGGCCGCCGATGCCGATGCGGACGGGGCGGCTCATGTGATGAACATCCTTTCCGGAGCGGTGGCGTGGCGCATACTGGCGATGTCGCGCAGCGGATTGAAGCAGCCAATGTCGGCGGCGTTCATGCTCAGTGCGCGGGCGACGGTTTCTCCGGCGTGGTCGAGGCAATGCCGAAGCACGCGCTGACAGCCTTCCTGACCGATCCGGATCAGTTTCAACGAAGCGCTGCACGCGCCCGCCAAGGTCTGGTAGAGCCACACTTGCAGCATGACCTCGCGCGGGACGGCCGCCATCTGCACGGCAAAGACGGTCAGGTGATGACCCGCCGCTGCGTCCGTCTGCACGGCGCATGACAGTTCTGCAAGGGCGGCGGTGGGGGCGATGCGGAGGAGCATCCGCAGGCGCTGCCGGCCCACGGCGAGGCTTTCCGCGCGGGCTTCGGCGGCGATTTTCACCGCGCTCAGCTCGCGATCGAGGCGCACGAGGGCCGGGAAATTCTGTGCGTCCAGCGCGCCGCGCAGCGCGAGGAGATACGGCAGCTCCAGCCGCTCGAGCATCGGAAGAATCTGCCTTTGCAGAAACGCGCGCAGTGTTTCCTCATCGCGCACGATACCCAGGCGGACGATTTCCTCGAGGCCGTTCGAATGCGCATAGGCCCCCGTCGGGAAAAGCGGGTCGCTGGTCTGGAGCACCAGCGTGAGCCATTCAATGTCCATGCGTGTGTCCGCCGGACCGGAGCGGGTTGAAGACCCGGGAACAGGGCACGACGGCAATTTCTTCGCGCGCCAGCATTTGCCGGATGGCGGGATCGTCGGCCGTGCGGAGGCCGCCGCCCGCGATTTCGACCGGGAAATGCAGGTTACCCAAGAGCCAGCCGTAGCGAGCAGCCAAGGCGGGCGAAGCGTCGTCCAGCGGCACTTCCAGCACCGGCTCGGGTTGCTGCGCTATATAATAAGCGACGTCGCCTTCGATGAACACGAGGTCACCGTCATGCAGCGGCACTTCGAGGTCGAAGCCAAGTTCGCGCCCGTCGTCGGCCGTGGCCCGCCAGCGCCGTTTGGCCAGCGTGAGGCGATCCACCCGCACGGGCACTTTCCGCGCGGGTGGCGGATCGGCCGGGATGGGGTGACGGATGACCGGGAGGTTCAAAACAGGAAGTAGCGCTGCGCCAGAGGCACGGTATGCGCCGGCTCGCAGCGGAGTTCGCGACCGTCCGCCCGCACGGTGTAGGTCTCGGGATCGACCTCGATCTGGGGCAGGGCGTCGTTCCAGAGGAGGTCGCGTTTCGTGATCGTCCGGGTGCCGCGGACCGCGGAAAGACGCTTGCGCAGGCCGAGGTCAGCGACAAAGCCTGACTGCAGCCCGGCTTCGCTGACAAAGGTAAGCGAGGTGGAAAACTTCGCCCGTCCGTGTGCCGCGAACTGCGGCCGGTAAAAGGTCGGCTGCGGCGTCGGGATGGACGCATTGGGATCGCCCATGTTGGCACAGGCGATCAGCCCGCCTTTCAAAATCAGCTCTGGCTTCACGCCGAAAAAGGCCGGTTTCCAGAGCACCAGATCCGCCAGTTTCCCTATGCTGACCGAGCCCACCTCATGCGCGATGCCATGCGTGACTGCTGGATTGATCGTGTATTTCGCGATGTAGCGCAGCGCCCGGAAGTTGTCCGCCCGCCAGTCTCTCCCCTTCTCCGCGCCTCCGTGCCTCTGCGGTTCCAAAACCCCGAACTGCGCCCGCATCTTGCTCGCCGTCTGCCAGGTGCGCATGATCGTTTCTCCGACTCGACCCATGGCCTGGCTGTCGCTCGACATCATGGAAAACGCGCCCAGATCGTGCAGCATATCCTCCGCCGCGATGGTCTCGGGCCGGATGCGCGACTCGGCAAACGCCACATCCTCGGGAATCTTCGTGTCGAGATGATGACAGACCATGAGCATGTCCAGATGCTCGTCGATGGTGTTCACCGTGAAGGGCCGCGTCGGATTGGTGGAACTCGGCAGCACATTTTCCTCGCCGCAGACTTTGATGATATCCGGCGCGTGCCCGCCGCCCGCCCCCTCGGAATGATAAGTGTGAATGGTGCGGCCCTTGAATGCGGCGATGGTGTCATCGACAAAGCCCGATTCGTTCAGCGTGTCCGTGTGAATGGCGACCTGGACATCCATCTCGTCCGCCACGCCGAGGCAGCAGTCGATGGCCGCCGGCGTCGTGCCCCAGTCCTCGTGCAGCTTCAGCCCGATGGCTCCGGCTTCGACCTGCTCGCGCAGCGGCTCCGGCGTCGAGCAGTTGCCCTTGCCGAGGAAACCCAGATTCATCGGATACTCGTCCGCCGCTTCGAGCATGCGCGCGAGGTTCCAGCGCCCGGGGGTGCAGGTGGTGGCGTTGGTGCCGGTGGCGGGTCCCGTCCCGCCTCCGATCATGGTGGTTGTGCCCGACGCGATGGCGTGCGTCGTCTGCTGCGGGGAGATAAAGTGGATGTGGGTGTCGATGCCGCCGGCCGTGAGCAGCTTGCCCTCGCCGGCGATAACTTCCGTCGAAGCCCCGATCTCGACCGTCACCCCGTCCATAG
>JBGTNO010000186.1:0-5373 GCA_041743065.1 Chthoniobacterales bacterium | reverse complement strand
GGCCGCCAGCATGCTCGCGACCTCGTCCAGGCGATCCGGCGGCAGGCCCATCCAGAAGTCGAGCTGGAGCGGATCGGCGAAATGCTGACGCCAGTATGCTCCCAGAGACTTTCCGTCGATCCGGCGGATCAGTTCATCCAGCAGGTAGCCGAAGGTCCGCGGATGGTAACCGTGTTTTTCTCCGGGAATCCAGGCCGGTTCCTGACGCGCGAGCGCTTCGGCCACGGCGGGATGATCGAGCGCGTCCACCTTTTCATCGAGCACGGGCAAGCCCGCCGAATGCGACAAAATGTGAGCGAAAGTCGCGGGCGCGGTCAGTTCCGGCCAGAACTCGCGGGCGTCCATCGTCAGCGGAATTCCCTCTCGCTCCAGCAGATGAAGCAGGCAGGCGGAGGCGGGTCCCTTGGTCGCGGACCAGACGAGCACGGGCGTCTCCGCCGTCCAGGGCAGCGAACCCGCCCGGTCCCGAAAACCCCGCCCGAGACGGAGCACTTCCGCACCGTCTCGCCAGAGGGAGACCGAGGCCCCCACCTCGCCGCGTTCCTCGAAATTGCGGTCGAAAGCCGACCGGACCCGATCGAGGGCGAGATTCACGACGGCGGAAACAGCGGGGCCAGATCGGCATCGTCGCGGGCGTAAACGCGGTATTTCCGGTCGAGCTTAAAGCTGACCTCCAGCGAAGCGAGCGCCGCCTCCTCATTACCCAGCACGCATTCGTAGCACGCCATGTTGTAGTGATAGGTCGCCTCTTTCACGAGGCTCGCCGGACCGGCCAGCAGGACTTCGCGGGCCAGCTTCGTCTCGCGCAGTTCGTGCAGACAATAGGCCGCGTGGATGAAGCCAATCGGTGCCTGCGGTCGGATCTCGCAGAGCCGCCGCCCCGCCGCGAGGGCATCGGTCCAGCGCCGGGCTCGCATCAGCACAGTCAGCCGCAGTTCGAGCACCCCCGGGTGATCGAGCATTTCTGGGGGGAGGCGGTCCAGTTCATCGAGCGACTCGGCCGTCATGCCTAGTTCAGAGTAGCCCTGGGCCGCTTCGAGTGTTCGCTCGATGGAATGCACTAGCCGAGCAGTTCCTCCAGTTCGGTCACCCGCCGGGCAAAGAGGTCGAGCGTGCGCTGGATCGGCTCGGGCGTGGACATATCGACGCCCGCGCGGCAAAGCGTCGGGATCGGAAACTGGGAGCCGCCGGACTTGAGAAAGCCCAGATAATCCGGCACCGCCTCCGCCTGGCCGGCTAGGACTTTATCCGACAGGCTGACCGCCGCTGACATGCCGGTGGAATATTTATAGACATAGAACGCATTATAGAAATGCGGAATGCGCAGGCACTCGAGGTCCAGCTCCGGATCGAGCGTGAAATCCCCGCCAAAAAACGCCTCGAGCAGCTCGTGATAGATCGCGCGGAAGCTTTGCAAAGTGAGCGCTTCGCCCGCTTCCTCGGCCGCGTGCACCCTCTTCTCGAATTCGGCGAACATGGTCTGCCGGTAAACCGTGCCGCGAATGTCATCGACCTGCCGGTTCAGAATATAGGCCCGCATCCTCGGATCGGTCGTTTTCTCCAGCAGATGATGGGTCAGCAGTTCCTCATTAAAAGTCGAAGCCACTTCCGCCAGGAAAATCGGGTAGTCATAGTCCTGATAAAGCTGTTCGCGCTGGGCATACCACGAATGCATGGAGTGACCCGCCTCGTGCGCCAATGTATAGACATCCGAAAAAACATCGGACTTATAGTTCATGAGCATATACGGCGGATTGCCGTAGCTGCTGGATGAGAACGCGCCGCTGCGTTTTCCTTTATTTTCATAGCGATCGCACCAGCGGCTGGCCAAACCCGCGCGCAAAGTCTCCACATAATCCGCCCCGAGAGGATGCAGCGCCTCCAGGACCATTGCCACCGCCTGATCGAAGGAGAGTTTCGTGTCCAGATCGCCCACCATCGGCACATAGGTGTCATATTGATGAATCTCGTCCAGTTTCAGGACCTTCCGCCGCAGCTCGTAGTAGCGATGGAGCGGATCGAGGTTCGCGCGGACGGTGCTAATCAAATTATCATAAACCGCCAGCGGCACATCGTCGGCAAACAGGGCTTGCTCGATCGCCGACGAATAGTTTCTGGCCCGGGCTGAGAAAACATCGGCCCGCACGGAACTAGCCAGCGAGGACGCGAGAGTGAACTGGTGATCGCCGAACTCGCGATAGAAGGTGTGAAACGCTTCCCGCCGCACCCGCGGAACGGGATTTACGATGAAAGAAGAGAACGCGCTCTGTGACAACGGCTGCTGGACGCCCTTTTCATCAGTCACCGGATCGAACTTCATATCGACATCGGTGAGCTGCGAAAAGGTCTCCCGATGACCCCGCAGAGCGGAATGCCCGAGGGCGAGCAGCCGCTCCTCCGCCTCCGATAGAGTGTGCGGGCGCAGGCGGCGAAGCTTGCGCAGGCGGATATGCCACGACTCCAGGACGGGATCGTCCATGAATTCGGCGAAAAGGTCCTGGGGAATCGCCTGGATTTCCGGGGCGAGAAAAGCCGAGGCTTCCCCCAGTTTGGTCAGGAGATTTTGCAGTCGTCCCTCCCGCTCCAGATTCTCCCCGGCCGCGCTGTCCTCCGCGGCCCGGAGCGAGGCGTAGTGGTGGAGCCGCTCGACCCGCAGATCGATTCGCTTCTCGGCTTCGAGCGCCTGCAAGAGCCGGGTGGGTGAGGCGGCCAGCGTGCCCCGGAACTGCGCGATCCCGGGGTAGCTTTGCTGGAGGGCGGCAAAATCCCGCTCCCAGGCGGGATCGTCGGCATAAAGCGGCTGTAGATCCCAGGTATCCGCGATCGCCAGCTCGCTCCTCCGGGCCACGCGGCGGGCGCCAGCGCCCGGTTCATCTTTCAGCGGTGGCTCTTTCCCTGTCATACCGTCTTCATGGCGTGCCCAGCAGGTCAGTCAAACGAATTCTTTTGCCGCCGCCGCCCAAAAGGTTACCTTGGAAGACCTCAGAATGCGCTTCTTTATGTCTCCACGCCCGCCTTTCCCGCTGACGTTGCTGTTCCTGGCGATGGCCACACTTCCGCTTCTCGCCCAGAAGCCGGAAGGCCAGAAGAATCTGCTGGGCGGGGGAAACTTCGAGCGCTCGACCACCAGCGATAATCTGTGGGACGGCGTGGACAACGCGGGCTACCTGGCGAGCCACCGTTTCTCGGTCCCGGCGCTGGCGGAAACAGGCATCCGAAAGACCGCCATGCCAGTGTCGGTGAAGCTGGCGGATCTGAATGGCGATCAGCTTCCGGATATCGTGACGGCGGATCCGCTGGGCTATCACTGGGTTTATTTCAACAGTGGCACGCCGACCGAACCGAAGTTCACCACGGGTGAGCTGATCCCCCTATTTCTGTGGCAGCCGGTGGGCACTTCGACCAATTTGAATTTCCTGCGCCGTGTCCCGAAAATCGATGTGGCCGACTTTACCGGCGACGGATTGCTCGATCTGGTCATTGGTCTCTACGGGGGTGAGGTCGCGGTCATTCCAAATACGGGCGCGGCCGCCACTCCCGTCTTCCAGCAGCCGCAGAAGGTGGGGGGGAATATGGTGCAGACCACCCAGAGCGGGCACCGGTGGGGCAATCTCTTCGCGCCCGTGGCGAAGGACTGGGACGGCGACGGCAAAATCGACCTCCTCCTGGGCGAAGGATCCTACTCGGCCAACTCCGTGCACCTGCTCCTCAACTCCGGGAAGGAGGCTTCGCCCACCTTCACGGATGAGCAGCGTCACTATCTGGCCTACGGCAACGGGCGAGAGCACCTACATCCCGCGGTGGTCGATCTGAATGGGGACGGCAAACAGGATATCGTCGTCTCGGATCGCGAGGGCAAGCTCAGTCTGTATCTCAACAAGACGGAAAATTGGAAACCGGGCGATCAACTGGATTTCACCTCCACGATCAGCCTGGGCGGGAGCAATTCTCAGAAAAATCTCATCAGCCTTTCGGCGGGGGATTATAATGGCGATGGCAAAGCGGATCTTCTCATCGGCAAGACGAATGGCCGCGTGGCGGTGGCCCTCAATACGGGCACTCCGACCGAACCGAAATTTTCGGCGCCCACCGAAATCAAAGGCACCGACGTCTATGGCCGGAACGTGCGCCAGCCGGCTGGCTGGGATATCAGCACGGGCCTGGAATCCGGCAATGCCTGGGCCGTGATCACGGCGGTGGATGCCGCCACCGATTCCGAGGCGGCTCCTCCCGAAGGCCAATTCGCGTTGAAGGCCTACTACGAGAAACCTCTCAATAAGATTATTCCATCAGCCCTCGTCGAACACGGTCCTACGAACCAAAACCTGTCCAGGTTATTTGGCATTTCGTTTAAAGCGGAGGATTACGAGTATTTGACGGGTTCGCGAGTCTTCGTAATGGTCCACGTTCTGCCCGATTTGAAGGTCGGCGGCGCCTACCAGCTCAGCTTCAAATACAAGGGCAGAGGCGTGCGGGGCGCCGCCTTCCGGGTCGGCTACCGCGGGCATGTGAAAATCGCGCCGGATAAAGTCACCCAGGCGGGGGGCCGGGGCGTGAAAGTGGAAAGTTTTGACAAAGCGGAAGACGCCCTGGAGGCGGGAACCTTCAGCCCAGAAGCCAACTGGAAGGAATCCTCGAAGACCATCAGTGTAAAGTTCAAGGCTCGCGAACTGAGGGATCTGAAGATGGCCAGCTCCCCGAAGCTCGTCGTGACCTTTGAGCTGACGGGGTTCGACTCCGTGCTCTATCTGGACGATTTCCAGTTCGTGGAAAAATAGGCGGGCAGGTTGGGCAGCCTCGGATCCGGGATGACGACTACCACGATTGAGCGCGCCTTCGTCCTGGGCGCGGGCCTGGGCACGCGACTACGGGCTCTCACCGCCACCCGTCCGAAGCCGCTCGTTCCGGTCTGCCAGAAACCGCTCATTAGCTATGCCTTCGATCATCTTGCCGCCCACGGGGTGACGGAGTATATCGTGAATACTCACCATCGCGCCGAAGCCTACGCCCAAGTTTTTCCGGAGCGGTCTTACCGGGATCGCCCCATCCAGTTTCGGCACGAGGAGGACATTCTGGACACCGCGGGCGGAATCAGGAACGTGGAGGATCTCGTCGGAAACGCTCCCTTCGCAGTCTATAACGGCGATATTTTCACGGATCTTCCGCTGAGCGCGGCTTTCGCCCATCATTTCTCGGCTGGAAACGAGGTGACCATGATCCTGCGCTCCGCGGGCGGGCCGCTGCAGGTCGCGCTCGACGAGGACAAAGGCCGGGTGACGGACATCGGCAATCGCCTGGGGACCGGGTCCGGGAAAAAGTTCCTTTTTTCCGGAACCTATGTCGTGAGCCCGGAATTTCCGCGCCGAATTCCGG
>JBGTNO010000185.1:0-4883 GCA_041743065.1 Chthoniobacterales bacterium | reverse complement strand
GCATTCGCTCGACGACCGCTGGCTGGCGCCGCGCCTTTTCCCGCAGGATGAAAAACAATCTTTCGATCACCACGGTGAGCGCGATGATGGAGGTGACGAGGATGGGCCACATGATCGGGCCGCCCTTGAGGAAGAGTTCTTTCATAAAGTTTGCACCGAAAGGTTTCGGGATTTTCTCCGCCGGCTCAGCCAGAGGCCGGACCCGATCAGCAACAGCAGGGCCGCTCCGGGAATAATGGTGAGAGTTTTCCTGAATCCGAAGAAGTTCAGCTGGTGCAGGCGCATGATCCAGAAGTGGAAAATGCGGACGTCGTCTTCTTCCTCCAGAATTCGGCCGGAGAGAGCCGACACCAGGATCGCGGGATTCTTCTCCGCCTCGAAGTGAACCCGGTAAACCGACGGATGGATCTTGCCCGACCGATGCGTGAACTCATCGAGCAGATTAACCGACGCGAGCGGCGGCTCGCCCCGCACATAGGGGCGCGCGATCCGGATGGCGACCTCCGATGAAAGCGGGGTCAGGACCTTCGCCGCTCGGGCGTCGATCAGGAGTTCGAAATCGCGCCCCTCGTGCCGCCCGCTCACTTCGTAGAGAGGCATTCCATTTTCGGAACGCAGCAGCACGGTCGAGACTTCGATCGTTTCCTTGAAATGCCCGCGCGCGAGGCGAATGGCATCGCGATGCGACGGGGCCACCGCTGCGAGGTCCACGGGAACCGCCGCGTGCTTTCTTTCCAGATAACCGTCCTCCCAATACAGATAGGGCGCATAGGCCCAGAGCAGGCCGGTGACGACCGCCAGCAGCACGATCACCGTGGAACCCAACCCCAGCCAGCGATGAAACCGGCGCATCAATAGATGTGGGTGAAGGTGGCCCGGTGCCGGACGGCTTCATAGGCGAGACCTTGAAATTCGCCCGGCTCACGCACCTTGTGAATGACCTCGATGACATACTGGCCCGGCCACGGCGTGGCGATGGTCACGCGGCCCGCCTCGTCGGTCTTCAGTTCCTGCATCCATCGGTTTGGCGCATAGACCATGACTTTATGATTCGCGAGCGGCTGCTGCTCGAAGGACACGCGCAACTCGCGCGGAGTCTTCGCGTCCGGCACGATGTCTAGAGTCAGCGAGGGCTTCCCGGAAATGAGGGTGTCCGCCAACGCCGCCCGCGCATAGAACATCGGCTTCACGATGCCGATGTCGCTCCCGCGCCAGTCCTTCACTTCGCTGGTCAGATCCTGCACCAGCAGCCAGCCAGCTTTCTTAGGGCTCGTCGTGGCGAAATGATCCGCTTGCTTAGTGAAAGTGAGCGGTTGCGGCGTTCCGGAGGCAAGCTCCAGCCGACCCTCGATGGCATCACGCTCGTCCAGCCGTCCGCCGGATTTTTCGCGCATGCCCTCGTTGAACTCGCCGAAATAGATCCGGGCGTTCCCGCCGTCGCCCGCTTCGATCCAGAGATAATGCGCCTGCGCGGTTAGCGTGGTTAGGGCAAGGAGGGACAGGATGCGTGTTATCATAGTAAAAGCCATGTCTAGAAGGTGAGAGTCGCGCCTACGTAGAGCGAGCGGGTCGGTCCGGGAAAGATGCCTTTCTGCTGCGAAGTGCGGCGTTGCGTGCCGTAGGTTTCGTCGAAGATATTGTTGATGCCCGCGGTGAACGCGAGCTGCTCCGTGGCCTGCCAGCGGGCTTTCAAGTCGAAGACAACATAGTCTCCCAGCTCGCCGACCGTGCCGGTGGGATTCTCCGCCACCGTGTTTTCACTGTCGGTGAAACGTTCGCCGACGTAGCGGCCCTGAAAAACGAGGTCGAAGCTTTCCCGAAAGGCGTAACGCACCCCGAAGGTATAAGTCTGATTAGGCACATAGGGCAGATTATTGCCCTCGAAAAATCCGTCCGCGAAGGTCGAATCCACCAGCGTGGCGCCGCCGAGAAGGAAGATCTCATGGTCGCCGGGCTGATCCCATTCGCTCCGGTGGAGCCCGCGGGTCAGACCGAACAGTCCCAACTGCGCCACGGCTTCGAAACCATAAGTAACGGTGTCGAAGTTGGCGGCGGTGCCCGCGGAGACGACCACCTGATCGGAGAACTCGGTGTAATAGCCGCCGATTTCCGCCGAGAGCCACGGGTAGGGATGGGCGCGGATGCCCGCTTCGTAGGTCCAGGCGGAGGAAGCGTCCAGATCGGCGTTGGAAGCGTCGATGGCCGGGTTGAAAGCATCCGAGAACGTGGGCGGACGGAAGGAGCGCGTGACGTTCGCATAGGCCTGGCTTCGGGTCGCAAACTCGTATTTCACCCCGACACCGGGGAGCCAGATGTCGGTGCTCTCTTCCTGCTCCGGCAGGTCGGCCAGGACGTCCCGGCGCGTCTGCTCGATGTGCTCAAAACGGAGGCCAGGCACGATGCTCAGCCGCGGAGCGATCTTGAATTCATTTTGTAAATAGCCGGCCACGACAAACGTGCTCAGATCGTCCCGGGAAGTGAGCACGCCGTCGTCTTCGCGGGAACTGCCGCTGTTTCCAAGCGCGGCGCGCCGGTCCACCGAATCGTAGTACAGTCTCGCGCCGAGGGTGAGCTGGTGGCCGGTGCTTTTTCCGAGGTCGTAGTCCAGGATGTATTTCGGTTCGAACCCGATCACCTCGAACTCACGGAGAAACTGCCCGTTGTTGTCCGCCAGAGTCAGGTCGGGCGTCGTGTTGCTCACATAGTTCTGGAGGAACCAGTTGCGCTCGAACCGGAAGGCGTAAAGCAGCAGCTCGATCCGCTGACGGTCCGTCAATTGGTGACTGCTCCGGATGTCCGCCCCGATCCTTTCCCCGAAGAACTCGTCCTCCGGCTTGTTCGACTGGGTGCGGTCGTGGCGGAACTGAGCCGGAGTCAGCCCGCCCGGAGTCTCGGATTCCTCGTCGTAATACTGGAAACGGATCTGAACCCAGTGATCTTCGTTGAAGCGGTATCCGATCTTCACATCCACGTCGTCGATGTTGTAGCCGAGGGCATCCCGAAATCCGTCGCCGCCCTTATGCAGATACTCGACGGCGGCGAAGACATTGCCCTGCATGCCGCTGACGAACAGATTTCCCGAATAGTCTCCGTAGCTGTCGAAGCGCGTGTCGAGCGCGCCGGCCAGCGGTTCCGGCGACGGCGCGCGCGAGATGAGGTTGATCACGCCGCCGACCGTATTCGGGCCGAAGAGAATGGACGCGCCTCCCTTGAATACCTCGACCCCCGCCACGCGCTCGGCGGGCACTCCGTAGTAGGCCGCCTGCTCGGAATAGAGCGACGGCTGGATCGGCACGCCATCGAGCAGCAACTGCACGAATTCACTGCGGATCGGATTCAGACCCCGCAGACTCACATTGGGCTTGGTGCCGCGGCCGTCTTCATCCACGTAGGCCGCTCCCGGCAGCCGGGCCAGCACTTCGCCCAGATTGTCGGTGTCCTGCAGCTCCAGTTCCTCCGGCTTCACCGTCGTCACGGAGCCGGCATAGTTTTCTTCCGTCTCTTCGAGGCGGCGGGCGACGGGATTGCCCGGTGCCGTTACCACCACCTCCGGCAGCATCGTCGCGCCCATCGCGTCGGTGGCGGGCGTGTCGAGGGACTGCGCCCGCGCGCCGGATGGCAGCACCCAGGCGGTGAGAAGGAAGGCGGTCATAGAGCGGCTAAGGATGATGCGAGGGCGGATCGGCGGATATTTCATGAAGAGGCGAAGGCTGCCCGCTGCACGCTCCGGCCGCTTCCCCCCGCTTGCGGTTTTCTATCAGCGGATTGCGGATTCGGCTAATTTTCGTTCGCATGTCCTGCGGCCTGCGTCTCGGATTGCTCCCAATTCAGCCGCGCTGGCCGCTGATGTAGGATTTGGTGAGATCGTGCCGCGGGTCCTCGAAGACCTGGCGGGCGGTGCCGGTCTCAATGAGTTGTCCCGCGCCGTCGCGCACCCACATGACGGCGACGTCATCGGCGAGACGGCGGGCCTGCGCGAGATTGTGGGTGACGATGACGATGGTGTAGCGCCCGCGCAGGCGGGCGATGAGATCCTCGACGGTGCCGCTGGAGATCGGATCGAGCGCGCTGCAGGGTTCGTCGAGGAGGAGGGCTTCGGGATCGAGCGCGAGCGAGCGGGCGATGCAGAGGCGTTGCTGTTGCCCCCCGGAGAGGGACAGCGCCGGGCTGTCGAGGCGGTCCTTGATTTCGTCCCAGAGGCCGACCTGTTCGAGGGTGCGTTCGATGATGGCGGCGCGGTCGGCGCGGTCGCGCACGCCATGTTCCTTGAGAGGAAATTCGAGATTGCGGCGGATGGAGTAGGGAAACGGATTGGGCTTTTGAAAGATGAGTCCAACGCGGCGGCGGAGCGCGACGACGTCGGTCGAGCCGTTGGTGATGTTCGTGCCCGCGAGCTGGATTGTTCCCTCGACGCGGCAGCCGGGGATGAGATCGGTGAGGCGGTTGAGGCTTTGCAGGAAGCTGCTTTTCCCGCAACCCGAGGGACCGACGAGGGCGGAGATGCAGCCGCCGTGGATCGGGAGCGTCACGTCGCGGAAGGCGGGTTTCACGCCGTAGTGAAGGGTGAGCGAGCGGGCGGAGAGGTGCGGCTCGCCGGTGCGGGCGCAACATTCGGGACGCGGTTCGAACGGCGCCCAGGGGCGGGCGCCAGATGGAGTGGCGGCGGAATCGGTCATGGTCGGATGATGCGGCGGTGGAGCCAGCGCTCGGCGATGAGGGAGGCGGTGCCGTTGATGAGGAGCAGGAGGACGATCAGCACGAAGGCGGTGCCGTAGGCGTTCGGGTTGCCGCCGGCGACGTTCATGGCGAGGTCGTAGATATGCACGGTGAGCGAGCGTCCGGAGTCGAGCAGCGACTCGGGCATGCGGTCCACGTATCCGCTG
>JBGTNO010000184.1:0-2658 GCA_041743065.1 Chthoniobacterales bacterium | reverse complement strand
GCAGACAGTGCACCAGCTGCCTCGGCAGCGGTCCCGTCTCGGCCGCCGCGATCTCCCGCGCCAAGACGTCGGAGCGCAGCATTTCCTTCCCCCATAACGCAAAGCCCGAGATGCCGCCGAGCCGCGCGACCTGATCCAGCACCGCCTGCCCCACCTTGGGAAACGCGACGACCTTGTGGACTGCGACCGCCGCCGGGTCGGCCACGCCGGCCTCGGTGAGGACGAGCGAGTGGAATTCGTCGAGCAGCCGCCGTTCCGCCAGACCGAGATCCGCCGCCTGGAAAGCCGGACCGTCCTCGACCGCGAAGAGCGCCCCTTGCATGGCTCGTTCGACCTGCGACTCCGCCGCGTCCGAGATGGAGACCAGCCAGCAACTGCGCCGCTCATGCAGCAGCATCAGCTCCGGCCGCACCGTTTCCGAGATGGGCATCGAAATCCAGACGAGAAACTCATCGCCGGGAATTCGGCGCAGAGCATGCAGCACTTTCCCCGTCTCCGAAGAAATGGTGCCGATCTGGGTGCTGGGAAGAAGCCGGGCCACGGGAAGGGTTAGTCTTTATGCTCCCGCCAGTCGATGATGTGGGCCGCCGCGCGTAGGGTGCGCCAGATTTCCACCAGGTCGCAGGCGTCCGGGTCCACCGGGTCCAGCGCGGCGATCCCGGCGCTGGCGAGCACGATCACCTTGGTGCGGGCGCGAGTGATGGCGACATTCAGCCGCTGCGGACGCAGGAGGAAAGAAGCGAGCGACTCGAGGTATCCCGGATCGGAAGCCGTCATCGACACGATGACCAGCTCGCGTTCCTGGCCTTGCAGCCGGTCCACCGTATCGACCGTGCAAGCCCGTGCCTCCATCTCGGGCAGGCGGAGTTTTTTCCGCAGGAAATTCCGCACCCACCGGGCCTGGCGGCGGAAGGGCACGATCACCGCCACTTCCGCCAGCGGGAATCCCGCGCGGAAAAGCGTTTCGACCAGATCCGCGCAGAGCGTCGCCTCGGCCACCGAATAATTGCGGCAGACGGCGTGATCCAGTTCCACGAAAACGAACGGGTGCGCGGGATCGAGAAGCTCGGCGAAATTGTCCGGGACGCCGGGCAGCGCGAGCCGGCGGCGGGCGTTAGCCGGGGCGGCCCGCAGCAGCCCCGAATAGAAAGATTCGCTCGGCCAGCGCGTCAGTTTCTCGTTCATCCGGTAGGTCGTTTTCAGCATCGTGCCGAACCCGCGGTCGCGCAGATGCGAGAAGACCGAGTGCGCCGCCGCTTCCCCGGGCTCGACGCTCAACTGCACGGGCGGGAGCTGTTTTTCGTCCCCGATAAAAATGAAGGTGTCCGCCGCCAGCATCGCCATCACGGCCAGCGGCAGCGTGACCTGGCTGGCCTCATCCACCACGATTACATCGAAGCCGACGCCCCGGAGCGCCTTCCCCCGCAGGGCAAAGGGCGTCGCGCCGACCACGTAGCCCGCCTCGACGCCCGCCAGAGCCGACTCCGCGAATGTCTCGTGCTGCGGCACGGCCAGGTCGGGATCGAAAACCGGGCGCCCGATTTTCGCGATCGCGCCGATCTCCGGCGCGACGCGGACGATCATGCTCAGCGCGTGGTGAATCGCGCGATGAGTCAATCCCGTCACCAGGATCCGTTCCCCGCGGGCAAAGCGCTGGGCCACGATCTGGGCCAGCGCGTAGGTCTTGCCCGTGCCTGGCGGACCCTGCACGAGGTGACAAAGATCCGTCGCCACCGCCGAAGCGATCGCCTCGCTCTGCGACTCGTTGGCGCCGGCCGCATCCGCCTGGTCTCCCGCCGCGATGAAGGCGTCCGAATCGAGCGACGGCTCCAGCCCCCCGCCGAACAAGGGCAGAATCCGGTCGCGCCCCCGCGCCGTCGTGCCTACTTCCAGCATGGCGTCGCGGTAGAAGGATTCGAGATCGAGAAAACACGCGTCCAACACCCACTCGCCCGTCCGCAGATCCGCCCCCGCTGCCTCGCCTCGAGCCGGAACGACCCAGATCGCATCGTCCTCCACGCGAAAAAGATTCGCGCGCCTCAGCGCCGGGAGGCGGGAATCGCCCCGGCTCAGGCGCACCAGATCGCCCTCGCGAAAGTCGGAGGTGTTTTCCTCCGTGCAGGCGAATCGGATCGTGCCGTCTCGCGCGAATTCACGGAACTCCAGCCCTTTCAGGCAGCGCCCCTTCTCCACCCGATGCGCCACCGCCTGGCTCCACAGCCGATCGTAATGCGCGCGATTAGCCGCGCTCTCCGCGCGCACGGCATCTTCGAGATGGCGTTGCAGTGCGGAAAGAGTGGCGGAATCCATGCGCTATTTTTCTAGCAATTTCCGCGCGAAAGCAAAACCGCCAACCTGCCGAATAGGATAGCGGAGGTGCGGTGGAAAGCGGGTCGCGGAAGCCGCATCTTCTCGTAGCGTAAGCTTCCAGCTTGCCGTCGTTTCTCTGAGCTTAAGCCTGAGGCTTTGGGTTTAGATGACAAGCTGGAAGCCAGTTGTGTTCGGCCGGAGAAGTGCTTCCGGAGCCAGGGGCGAATGGCGCTAAGTTAAGCCGGTTTTAGGATGTTTTCGTAATCTTGCTCTTACTCGTAATCATAATCTCCCAGTTTCCCATGCCCTCGAAATCAGCGATTAAGATTACGAGTAGGAGCAAGAGTA
>JBGTNO010000183.1:0-3338 GCA_041743065.1 Chthoniobacterales bacterium | reverse complement strand
TGACGGGTCCGGTGACGCGGGTGAAGAGAGGCAATTCTGCCGTCAGGTGCTTTCCGGAAGCCGTCCGGAACTGCAGGGAGAGCTGGTGCTTGCAGGGTCCGCTGGGCAGATGGCGAGGATCGAGTTTTCCGGTGACGAGCCAGCTTCCGTCCGGGCCGCGAGCGGTCTGCGCGGAGAGGGCGGGCGGGGAGTCGCCCAGCTCCATGAGGGCTATATCTTCGCCGGGAAGCGATGCCGCGTAGGTGAAGGCGACCGGGGGCGATGCAGCTTTCGTTCGTTCGGGAAGCGGGGGACGGCCCTGCCATGAGATTCGGAGTTCCGGCGGCTCGTTGGGCCGGTCGATGAGTTCATGGAGCGGGACCGGTTTTGTGAAGGCCCGCCAGGCCCGGGCAAAGTCGGGGCCGGGCAGCCAGCTTGATTCGGGATCGATTTCGCCGGAAAGAGCAAAGTCCGGGGATCCCTCGCTCGGAAGATCCGGAGAGTTCTCCTTCAAACCGGGCTCGAGATCAGCTCTTCGAGTTGGCTGGATCATGGGCTGGAAGCCAAGGCTACGGCTGCTTCGAGATGCTATGACTTCGCCGATGAAGAGTTCCGACAGTTCCCGGCATCCTTCCGCCCCGTGCCCGGCCTCGGGTTGGAGGGCAAGGGTCCATCGCGCTCCCCGGGAGCGTCCGGCGGCAAAGGCCCGGGCGACTTCACGCATCCGCCCGGCCTGGTCATGCTCTCCGACTATGAAGAGGGCGGCGAAGGGCAGGGCGGCGCGGGGCGGCTCGGGCAGCGGGCCGCTTTTCACGCAGACGATGGCCCGGACGCGATCTGGACGCCAGCAGGCGAAATTGAAGGCAAGCTGCGCTCCGGCGGAATGCCCATAAAGGATAAGAGGTAAATTGCTGAGTTCCCGCTGACCACTTTGCCGGGCGAAGTCTTTCACAGCAGCCAGCAGCGCCTGCCCCGACCCGCCACTGGCCATTTCGTAGGCTTGGCCGGCACCTCGGAGGGACGCGGCCATCAGCACCAGCCGGTGCTTTTCGGCAAAGCTCTTCCAGCGTGCATCCCGCAACCACGGGCGCGAGTCTGAATCGGTGCCACCCGCCAGAAACAAGATACCCTCGGGGCGCGCGGTGGGCAACGCGCAGGCGAAGCTGGCCTCGGCGAAATTATTGCTCGCGTCCGGGTAGGCCGAAAAATGGAGTATGCTACCAGAGCCTCGCGCCAAAGCAGCGAACTCTAAAAGGACCGCGAAGATTAGCAGACGAACCAGTTCCATAGCCCACTTTTCCGGGACGGTTTCAGAAGGTTGGCCCGAGGTCGATCCCGATCGGGGGGCCTCTTCGCTTTCCTCGTCTCTGCCTGGGAATGAGGGGGGCAGGATTTTGAGGCTTGGGCTTTGAGCACAGGCGGGTCGCATGAGCCACGGGGAGCGGAATCGGCCTCGCTCACAATCACGCCGCGTCCCGACCGGCGGGATTGACCGGCGCGATCGTCCCATGCACTGTCCGCGCATGGCCGAATCCGCTCCGTATCATCGACAGAATGTGCTTGGAACCGAGCTGCAGGCTTGCAGTGTCGATCCGGTGACGGGGTTCTTTCGCACCGGCACCTGCCAGACGGGCGCGCATGACGCCGGGGTGCATGTGGTCTGCGCGGAAATGACCGCGGACTTTCTCGCCTTCTCGAAGGAACGGGGCAACGACCTGAGCACGCCGCACCCGGAAATGGATTTCCCGGGGTTGCAGCCGGGCGACCGCTGGTGCCTGTGCATGAGCCGCTGGATCGAAGCGCTCGAAGCGGGCAGGGCGCCGAAGGTGGTGCTGGCCGCGACCCAGGCGACGGCGCTGGAATTCGTGGAGATCGATCAGCTCGAAGCGCACGCGGTGGAGTGACGCGCCCGGGTTCGAGCTTTCCGCCGCGCCCCCGACAGATTGCGAATCTGTCTTGCGTTGCTCTGTTCGAACGGAGCGCGAGCTTCCAGTTTGTCATCCAAATCAGGAGCCTCTGGCTCAAATTGGAGAAACGACGGCAAGCTGGAAGCTTACGCTCCGGGCAGCGACAGGGATTCGCGGTCCTTGCGCGGCGGCGGCTCGCCCGGTAAGTATCGGCTGTGGGACGAATCCCGGAAGAAACCATCGAGCGCGTCGGCGCCGCCAACGACATCGTCGAGGTGATCGGCGGCTACTTTCCGCTCAAGCGGGCGGGGTCGGCTTTTCGCGCGCTCTGCCCGTTTCATTCCGAAAAGACGCCCTCGTTTCACGTCAATCCGCAGCGGCAGATTTTCAACTGCTTCGGCTGCGGGGCGAAGGGGAGCGTGTTCGGCTTCGTCATGCAGTATGAAAGCATCGACTACCCGACGGCGATCAAGCGCCTGGCCGAGCGGGCGAACATCCCGATCGTCGAGCAGGAATATACGCCCGCCGAGCAGCGGAAAGTGGATGCCCGCCGCCGTCTGCTCGCGCTCCATCACGAGGCGGCGAAATGGTTCCACGCGAATCTGCTGGAAAGCGACGACGCGCAGGTCGCGCGGAATTATCTGAAACGACGTGGTCTGAAGCGCGAGGTCGCCGCGAACTGGCAGATCGGTTTCGCGCCGGACAGCTGGGAGGCCTGCGTGGGCTGGGCGGAGGCGGCGGGATTTTCGGATAATGAGCTGGAAGCGAGCGGTCTCGTCGGGGTGAGCGAAAAGTCGGGGCGGCTCTACGACCGCTTTCGCGGGCGGATCATGTTTCCCATCTGCAACGATCTCGGGGAGGTCATCGCCTTCAGCGGCCGGACGCTGGAGTCGAATCCGCAGGTGGCGAAATATGTCAACTCGCCGGAGACGCTCTTATTTACTAAGGGCAAGGTGCTTTTCGGACTGCACAAGTCGAAACGGGCGCTGATCAACGCGAAGAGCGCCATCGTCTGCGAGGGGCAGCTCGATCTGATCGCGGCTTTCGAGAGCGGAGTGGAAAATGTGATTGCCCCGCAGGGGACGGCGTTTACCGAGCGGCAGGCGCAAATTTTGCGGCGATTCGTCGAGGAGGTCGTGCTCTGTTTCGACTCCGACGCGGCGGGAATGAAGGCGGCCGAGCGCTCGCTGCCGGCGCTGCTCGAGGCCAGTCTCTTCGTGCGCGTGGCGGAAATGCCGGCCGGGCATGATCCCGATTCGCTCATTCGCGAGCAGGGGCCCGAGGCCTTCCGGGAGCGGATCGGGGAGGCGCGGGATTTTTTCGACTATCAGATTGAGCGCTACGCCGGTCAGCCGGAGTTTGCCACCGCGCGCGGCCAGGTGGAGCTGGCGCGGCGGGTGGCGGGCTGGGTCAGCCTGCTGAAGGATCCGGTGGTCCGCGACATGGTTGTCA
>JBGTNO010000182.1:0-17265 GCA_041743065.1 Chthoniobacterales bacterium | reverse complement strand
GATGGACCATCGAATTCATCGGCGCCCTGGCGGACACCGCCGTCGCTCCGCTCACGGTGATCTCGACCCTCCAGCACTGGAGCGGCAAGAGCGGACGGATCAGCTTCGACCGCGCCGTGCTCGAGAGCGCCCTCGACGGCGCGGCGAAACTCGACACGACCATCGAGGTGCGCGTGATCGCGCCCGACACCACGCCGCAGACCGTGCTGCAGACGACGGTGACGCTGCTCAACTCGATGCTGGATGACAATTCGCCCGCGAGCCAGGGCGGGGAGGGCGTGTATCCAGTCGCCGCAAATCTACTGACCAAGAGCGGCAATCTTGCAGGCCTCGCCGACCCCGCCGCCGCGCTGGTCAATCTCGGTGCGCTCGCCGCCTCCCTCAAAGGCGCCGCCAATGGCCTCGCCGAGCTGGACGGAACCGGGCGCGTGCCGCTCGCCCAGCTCCCCGACAGCATCGTGGGGCAAGTCGAATACCAGGGCACCTGGAACGCCTCCATCAATTCTCCCGTCATCCCCGCCGCCGCCACGGCGAACAAAGGCCACTATTATGTCGTCGCCGTGGCGGGGACCACCAGCATCAGCGGAGTGACCGACTGGCAGCCCGGCGACTGGCTGGTGAGCAGTGGCACGGCCTGGGACAAGATCGACAACACCGAACCGCTCGCCAGCGAGGCCGCGCCCGGTAACGTCGAGCTCGCCACTGCCGCCGAGACGAACCAGCGCCGCGACCCCACCCGCGCCGTCACTCCCGCCACACTGCGCGCTCTCAACGCCGAGCCGATGATCGCGCATAAGATGCTCGTGGCGGGGGACAGCCCGCTGCAGCTCCTCGAGCCGAACGGCGCGAACCGCAACGTCACTCTGCCGGTCATTGCGGCGGTCCCGGCCGGAGATCAGGTGGGCTACGGTCACATCTATGAGGTGCGCCATGCCGGCGTCGCCTATGCGCTCACTCTCCTGACCGCTGCCGCCGTCATGCTCACGCGCCTCGATGTTGAGGAGTCGGCTCAACTGATTGCCGGCCCGACGGGATGGACGATCATCAAGGCACCGCGCAACGGCGTGATGGTCCTTACCTATCCAGCGATCGAGATCACAACCGGCAGCTCGGGTGACGACGTGACACTATACACACCCGTCGCCGCTCTGGAGGGCGACCTTGTGGACGCGCGGTGGATCAACGAGGCCACATCAGGCACCATCACCACTCAGGGACAGGTTACTCTTTATGCGGGGACGGCCCCGCTGACCAGCGCACTGTCTCTCGGGACAACCCCCACGGTGAGCGACCGCCTGCTGTTTGGGCGGCTGGCTACTGCCGTCCCCGCGATAACTTCTGTGGCACCCCTCATCCTCGACAAAACCACCATCGCCGCCGGGACCAGCCCCGTCCATCGCGGTAGGCTGCTCATCGCTCTCACCCTACACTAGACATGCCGACCGGATACCAAATTTCAAGCGGGAGCGCCAAGTCCCTCGCGACGCGTGATGTGGAGCGTTACGGGCAGCTGTTGCTTAGTAAGGGTGGTAGCGACATTTTCGCAAACGGCGAGGCCGCGAATCTGCGAGCGTACGCTGAGCAGCTTTATGCCATCGCCGGTCGCACGGATTTCGTCGACTTTCGCATCGGGCGAAACATGGGCTACGGCAGCGTGGCCTACGGTTTCCATGGCAAGGCGCAAACACTGGTAAACGGTCCGCTGTGGGGAACAAATGGCGTGGCTGGAACAGACGGTGGCCCGGAATACATCCAATCCGGTAACACAGTTACTAATCCCGGAGATTGGACAGTGATTGCCGTCGCGGAGGGGCGGGCCGTCAATGGTGGGGGTTTCAGCGTGTACGAATCCAATTTTTTTGCTCTCTGGAACCGGCTCGACGGAATTCAATATAGCTACAATTATGGCTACGAAGGCAGTGTTGCTCCGGTAGCGAGCGGCTTTGGGATGCTGGCATTTCGGTCGCCAGCGGCGGGCAGTATACTGCCGGATCACAGCTACTCCTACAATGGCGCACTTTTCACGAATCTGGCCGCCGCCGCCGCCGCCGCAGTGAACACCAATCAGGTTCGCTGGCTCTCGGGCTACGGAAATCTGTCGTCAGCGGCCCCACAGGCATTCGGCCTCGTCGCCCAGTCTCGACTGACCGACACGCAAATCGCGCAAATTTACGCCGCCTACAAAACGAGCATCGGGCAAGGGCTCGAACTGCCATGAGCTACCAACACCACACCATCCATTTCCCGATCGCGACGCTCGGCAACCCCGCATTTGTGACCGAGTATCTGACCCGCTACACCGACCCTGCGACGGGTTGGGCCGCTGCCCATCAGGACCAGACCGACGACCCGACCAGACTGCGGCGAGCCAGCCTATTTCCCACCGGTGAGACTCTCCCCACCATCGTCCCCACGCCCGTCTATGACCCGCCCCTGACCCCGGAGGAGCTGCCATCCGGCCCTATCACCCGCGAGCCCGTCGCCCTCGCCATCACCTGCCACTGGCCCGAGCCTTTCCTCGCCGACCTCACACGCGACCCCCAGCCCGAGCCGGAGCTATTCGATGGGGTGGAAATCGTGAGCTAGCTAGTCATTGACAACAGAGCGCGCTTATGGCCTCCGAAGCTTGGGACATTACAAAAAAAGGCGTGCCGATCGCGGCGCTGATCGGCGCATGCGCGCTCGCGTTTACTTATATTGGCTCGCTGAAATCGGCTAACTCCGCCCTCGAGCGAAAGGTCCACGACCAGGAACTATCCACTTCCATCCGCCAGGAGTTCCGTAATCTTCTCGCCGAATCGCTCGCCGATTTCAGCAAGCGCCTCGCCAGTCTGGAGGACGCCAGCCAGCAGGCCCACCCGTGGAGCCTCGAACATGAGCTCACGGCCTGGGACACTGCCCGCAAGGCCGCCATCCAGGCAAAACAGCCCTTTTTCTGGCAAGATCCGCGCGACATCGATCGCGCCATGCCCGTGCGTTGACAGCGCGGCTTGGGCAAATGCGCCTCGCCTCCCTTTTCCGTGCGTCCGGACTCGCCCTCCTGATCGTGACTCTGGCCGCCTGCAGCAGCGCACCGCGGCATGCGCCCGTGCCCATTCCGAGCGCCGTGCGTGTCGAGCAGGAATCAACGGCCGTCCGCGCCAGCGTGACCCGCGCCCGCGAGAAATCGCAGTCCGTCGCGCGCGATCTCGGCGAAATCGTCAAGACCGTCCAGGACCCGGCCCTCAAGCTGCAGCTCACCCGTTCCAAAGACGACGTGGACGAGCTGACGAATCAGCTCCTGGAGTCCGAACAGCGCGTCACCGACCTGACGACGGCGATTACCCACAATCAATCCGACTGGATGGCCTACAGCAAAGAGATCGAGAGCGACCGCCTCACCGCCTGGCAGGAAGTCGATCGGCTCAGAAAGATCGATCGCCACCGCACGCAAATGATCTGCGGCGGGATCCTAGCCGGCGGCTTTGTCTATTTCCTCGGAGCCTTCGGTGCCCGTGCCTACGGCCTCGCCCTGCTCGATTTCATCCCAGGCGGCCTCGCGGTCACTGCGACCGCGGCCGCAATCTGGATCCTCCTCACCTGCTGGGGCTGGATCGGCCCGCCCCTCCGCTGGCTCTTCTCCTGGGTCACCTGAAGCTACTTCTCCCAAAAACATGAACTTCCTCAAGAACTGGCAGGGCCTTGTGTCGCTCGTCGTCGCCCTCATTCTCTTCTTCGTGCTGCCCTTCGGGTTGCGGATTATCGATCCCACCGCCGGCGCGTTCGATGCGGGTTACATCGCGCGGCCCTTCGTCGCCCTGATCTATCTGCTCGTTGCCGATTTTGCCATGTGGCTCATGCTCTGGATCAGTTTCCGGTCCCTCGATAAATGGTGCGATGCGGGCAGCTTCAACAGCGACTGGACGGAACTGACTCCGCGCGGCCGCATCATCACGATCTGCGCTGTGCTCGCCGTGGAGCTCCTGACTTTCATCGCATGCCTCTTCGCAGTTCCGGTCGCATGAAACCTCTGCTGCTGATTATCCTCGGCGGCCTGGTGGCAATGGCCCGCCCCGTGGCCGGGCCCGCCCCCGTCTCGACTGCTGCAGCCGTGGTGACCAGGCCCCAGGACGCGACCGTGGAAACAAAGCGGGACGCGATCCTCGCCACCGCCCGCCGCTATCTCGGCACCTACGAAGCGACGGGCCACAACGATGGACCCGACATCGAGCGCTGGCTGCGGCTCACGGGTGCCGGCAAAGGCGACCCCTGGTGCGCCGCCTACGTCTACGGCGTCGGCCACGACGCCGGTTATCCTGTCTTTCCCCGGTCCGCCTGGAGTCCCGACATGGTGCGGGGCGGGTGGAAACTAAAGAGCGAGCCAAGTCGCCGCGCCGTCCCCGGCAGCGCCTTCGGCATCTATTTCGCCAGCAAGGGCCGCGTCGCCCACACCGGGCTGGTGGAGAGAGACGGCGGCGCGAGCATCACGACAATCGAGGGCAACACCAACCAGGCCGGCAGCCGCGAGGGCGACGGCGTGTATCGGAAATACCGGCCGCGCTCGCAGGTCTATAGCGCCCGCGACTGGCTGTGAGCCGTGACGCGCGAGCAGCAGATCCGCCTCCACCTCGCCTGCATCGAGACCAGGCTACGCGGGATCTGGTGGGACTTGGGAGGAATCTGGCGGGCGTTAATCCGGTCCTGTGACAAAACGTGACACTGGAACCCCCGAAACACTTCGCGAACACCCATCCCTTCCCATCTCTCAATCGTCGGGATCTCCGGTTTCACAGAGGATTCAGTAATTATTTCCCAAACCGACCTGGTAGCGCGTACGGGTTCGACTCCCGTACGCGCTACCAGAGCCGCAGGGAGTGGCCCCCGCCGACGCTTGACTGGTAAGGAAATAGCTAGACCATTTTCAGGGTCAAATATTTCTCCAGCAGCACCTCCAAACCGACACGCACGCTGGCAACGCCAAAGACCTATCTCGCCGCCCGCGGTGGCGTCGATCACCCCGAGAGGACGCTGGCGGGTGTCTCGCCAGCGAGGAAGACATGGGGACGGGCGGCGGGAAGCCTCGCGCTCCCGGGCTTGCCAGCGGGGCGGGGCGGCGCTAGTTTTGCGGCTCTCATGGCACCCGCTCGCTCGCTCCGACTTACGGCGCTCCCCGGATCTTCGATCCGCGGAGCCGTTTCCGTCCGCGTGGACTGAGCTGCTGGCCGGGTGGCGGCGTCAGGGCCACGACGCTTTCTCTTTCGCACCCGCTTTCCGTCCGTCGTCCGTCATGAAATCTTCGCATCCCAGTTCTAAATACCGTCCGTTCCCCGTCATCGATCTGCCCGATCGGCAGTGGCCTTCCCGCACGCTCTCGCAGCCGCCCATCTGGTGCAGCGTCGATCTGCGCGATGGCAATCAAGCGCTCGCCGTGCCGATGAATGTCTCGCAGAAGCTGGAATTGTTCGACGCGCTGGTGGGTTGCGGCTTCAAGCAGATCGAGGTCGGCTTTCCGGCGGCTTCGGCGACGGAGTTCGACTTCATCCGGCAACTGATCGATCAGGAGCGCATCCCGGACGATGTCTGGGTGCAAGTGCTGGTGCAGGCGCGCGAGGATTTGATCGAGCGGACGATCGAGGCGCTGCGGGGCGCTAAGCGGGTGATCGTGCACCTGTATAACTCGACCTCGCCGGCGCAACGGCGGATCGTCTTTGGCCTGGAAAAAGTGGAAATCAAGGCCATCGCGGTGCGCGGGGTCGGCTGGATCAGGGACCGGGTGAACCGACTGGGCGATGCGGAGGTGATGCTGGAATATTCGCCGGAGAGTTTCTCGGCGACGGAGGTGGATTACGCGCTGGAGATCTGCGAGGCGGTGATGGACACGTGGAAACCAACGCCGGAGCGGCCCATGATTCTGAATCTGCCGGACACGGTGGAAGTGGCGATGCCGAATATCTACGCGGATCAGATCGAGTGGTTCATCCGGAATCTGACGCGACGCGACGCGGCCATCATCAGCCTGCACACGCACAACGACCGCGGCACCGGCACGGCCAAGACGGAGCTGGCTTTGCTGGCGGGTGCGGACCGGGTGGAGGGCACGCTCTTCGGCAACGGCGAACGCACCGGCAATCTGGACATCGTGACCGTCGCCATGAACCTGCACATGCACGGTATCGATCCGGGGCTGGATTTTTCCGACATCAACGGGCTGATCGAGACCTACGAACGCTGCACCGGCATGACCGTGCCGCCGCGTCATCCCTATGCGGGGGAACTGGTCTTCACGGCTTTCAGCGGCTCCCACCAGGATGCGATCAAGAAAGGGCTGGCGGCGTGGGACAAGGAAGGGCCGGGCGCGGTGTGGGATATTCCCTACCTGACCATTGATCCGGCGGATCTGGGGCGGCAATATCGCGAGGTGATTCGCGTGAACAGCCAGTCAGGCAAAGGCGGGGTCGCCTACCTGTTGGAGAGCGAATTCGGCCTGATTCTGCCGAAGGAAATGCAGCGCGAGTTCGGCCCGCTGGCCAATGAGGAAGTGGATCATCTCGGGCGGGAGGTTTCGGGTTCGGAGCTGAAGAATATTTTCTGGCGCGAATATGTGGACCGCGAAGAACCGTGGCGGTTGATCAGCTTCCGGACCCTGAGCCAGAACGGCAGAGTGGAGTGCACCGCCGTGGTTCGGCAGAACGGGGAGGAAAGGCAACTGCACGGGGAGGGCAACGGCCCGATCGCAGCCTTCACGGCAGGGTTGAAGGCGAATGGCGCTCCGGATTTTTCGATCGAGAGCTATCACGAGCACGCGCTCAGCGGCGGTTCGGAGGCGAACGCCATCGCCTATATTCAAATCAAACTGAGCGACGGAACCCGGCGCTTCGGCGCGGCGGTGGATCCGAATATCGAGCTGGCCTCGATCCGGGCGGTGCTCAGCGCGCTGAACCGGATAGCGCCCCTTCAGGACGGCTTGATGAAAACGCCGATCAGCGGGCGCGGAGACGGCGTCTGAGATTCGAAATCGCTCACAAACCCATGCGTCGTGCGAATCTCGACATGCCCGGCGCCTTTTCCGCCGTAAACCAAAACAGAACCGACCGGCGCCTTGAACGGGTCGCTGATGTTCATCTTCTTGAAGCCGTAGTTCACGGACAATTCCTGAGCCGCCTGCTTGGCGTAGCCGGTCACGGGCCGGGACTCGATGACATCGGCCTGAAGCAAGGCGGTTTTAACGTAGCTCCAGCACCGCCGGGTGGAATGCGCCCGGGCCCGAGCCTGGGCGATTTCCGCCGCCCGGATCATCCGGTTGTCATATTTGATACTGGCGGCCTTGGGACCGAAGAGCGAAAAAGCCCGCGTTTTGGTCAGCGAGGATTCGGCGGGTTTCCGGTAAAGGGATTCGCTGGGTGTGGCCAGCACAACGCTGGTGGTGAAAACGATAAGAGAAAGCAAAAGGAGAATTCGTAACATGGGCCGAAGGGCGGAAACGCGCGAACCGTAACAACCCGGATAAGTTTGTCTACTTCAATCCGCATGAACTATGCCAAAAACAAAGGCGGGAAGGCGGGAAACCGCTCGAAAAGGCCTGCTTAGCGGCCGTTTATCCTCAGCGTCAGGCACTTGGACGAATATAAGGAATCTACATTATTCATAATTTTAATAGTTTTACGCTGCAAGTCGGGGAGCACGCGCGGCTCGCGTGGGCTGGCGGGCGGGCCGCCGGGGAACTCGGGCGGAATAGGATCGCCCGAAGGTTCGGCGGGCCGCGTGCGCTCCCCTAGCCTTTGCCGCTGGAGCGGGTGCCCTGGTAGTTGAACAGGTCCGAGAGGCTATACTCTTGCCCAGACGCTTTTTTGACAGCCCGCAGGATCTTCCGTTGCACGTTGGAAGTGAGACGTCGGCCTCGACAGGCCCGCCCGACCATCTTATGCGTGATCTGCTCGGTCGAGACGGCCACCAGATCGTGCGCGGCTAGTTGATGGTGCCGGAGCAGTCCGGCGATGGGCTGTTCGCCGAGATCGCGCTCGATCGGGGGACTTTCTTCGCTCATCGCTGGCGCGGACGCGGGTGCTCTGCCTATACCATGCCGAGTTTGTCTTTGCCGGCTTCGGAGATGCGCTCGGGAGTCCACGGCGGTTCCCAGACGACTTCCACGCGGGCGGAATCGACGCCCGGCACGGTGAGGATGCGCTGCTCGGCATCGGCCGCTATGGACGGGCCCATCCCACAACCAGGAGCGGTCAAAGTCATCCGCACCCGCACCCTTTTTCCGTCTTTGGTATCTTCGGTGGCGAGGCCATAGATCAGTCCGAGGTCAACGATGTTGACCGGAATCTCGGGGTCGTAGCAGTTGCGGAGCTGCTCCCACACCTGCTGCTCATCGAAGGGTCCTTCGCTCGTCGCCTCCTGCACGATCGGCTCGCGCCCGAGGGCGTCGGCGTCCTCGCCTTTGATCCGGTACAAACCCGCCTGATGGGCCACGACGACGGTAAAGGTGCCGCCCAGCGCCTGCGTGATGATGACCGCCGTCGCTTTCGGCAGCGAAATATGGTCGCCGCTCGGAATGCGGATCGCGTCCACATCACGGCTCAGCTCGGTGAATCCTCCTTCGCTCATATTCTAGTCCTTTACGCTCCCACCGTAGGCTTTGCCGCCTTTGCGAACCAAATATTCCTCGACCCGCAACAGATTGCCTTCGCCGGCCCGCTGGACGACCCGCAGGAGATTATCCATCGAGGCCACCTCCTCGAGCTGTTCCTCGACGAACCACTGCAAAAAATTATCGGTCAGGTAATCGGTCTCGCCCTTGGCGATGTGCACGAGATTATTGATCTGCGCGGTCACTTTCTTCTCCTGTTCGAGCGAGAGTTTCACCGCTTCCTCGGCAAACTGGAAGCGGGCCTGTGGAGCCGGCACCGCGGGAATGGCGACATTCGCGCCGGTATCGGTGACGAATTTGATGAACCGGTGCGCGTGCTCCTTCTCCTCCTCAGCCTGCAGTGAAAAAAAACCGGCCAGCTCCGGCAGCGCCTCGGCCTCGAAGTGCGCCGCGATGGCCGTGTATTGCAGCATCGCGCTGAATTCGCTGCCTATCTGTTCGTTGATTGCGCTGATTACTTTTTCGCTGACTAGCATTCCCGCACTTTCCGCGCTTGTCTCCCGCTTGGCAACTCTCATCCACCTGCACCCACCTCCACCGCTGATCGCCGGGCACGCTCCGATTCCAATCGGATGAAGGTGCGCCTAATCGCTAATCCCCAGGCCGGCGGCGGAGCCATTTTCGAAGTCCTGCCGGAAATCAATGCCCTGCTGCGCCCGTGGGCCGGACATCTCGATCTCGTCCTGACGACGCGGGCGGGGGACGCGGAAGAGGCGGCCGCGCACGCCGCCCGCGAGAACTACGATGCCGTTATTTCGGCTGGAGGCGACGGCACCCTGAATGAATGTCTGAACGGCGCCGCCACCGTGGAAGGCGCCCTGGAGCGGATGAAGTTCGCCATCATTCCGGTGGGCACGGCGAACGATTTCGCGACCACTCTGGGCATGCCGCCCGACGCCGTAGGCGCGGCTCGCGACATTCTGAACGAACAACTGGTGCGCGTGGACCTGGGCCAGCTCGACCACCGCATTTTCATTAATGTGTCCGCGGGCGGTTTCATCGCCGAGGCGTCCGGTGCGCTCAGTCCGGCTTTGAAAGCGGTCACTGGTAAACTGGCCTACTTCATCGGGGGCATGCAGGCCCTCATTCAGGGCGACGAGCGCCACGCGCGGATCCTCCTCGAGGGAGGCGGATCTCCGGAAACCTGGGAGCAGGACGTGCTGGTCTTCGCCGTGGCCAACGGGCGCTGCGCGGGCGGCGGGAAACCGGTCGCGCCGAACGCTTCGGTCCAGGACGGCCTGCTCGATCTGATCACGATCGAGCCCATGCCTGTGCCGGAGTTGGTGAGCCTGATCCCCCAGCTCGTCCGTCCCGAGCCTCCCGCGGATGCCCGGATTCGACGGCGCCAGGCCCGCGGCATCACGATGGAATTCGACCGCGAGATCAGCGTCAACGTCGATGGCGAACCCCGCCGCGTCCGCCGATGTCAATACCAGATCCTTCCCGCCGCTGCCCAAATCTATCGGGGCAGCGGCCCTTACAACGGCACGGAGACCGTATCCTGACTCGCGCCGAAAGCTCCCCTCCTCGGGCACAATCAAGGCGATGAAGCGATAAAGACAATCGACTTGGGGAGGATCTCACTCCGGGAGGTTGTGCCCATCCTTTGAGAAGATTTTATATATCCAGAGGAATTACTTCTCAGTCTTAAGCGTGTGAGTAAGTCGGCCCTTTCTCGTTCCACATTGGGATGCGCCTTGTTCCACGGCGAGGAAGGGCGGTGAACAAAGCTGCATGAGAGGACTCGATCACGCCAGCAAATCGCGACCCCGGGGAAAAGAGCCCGGTTGCTGGAGGTTATCCCAAGTTACTCAGAGACTCTTGGGAACTCTTTCCAGATGCCGCGGTTAAGCGCATCCATCGCCGCATTCATCTCCGCCAGTTTCTTGCTGGTGCCGCGTCCGCTCCCCAGCTCCAGACCTTCCCAGAGCACCTTGGTCACAAATTCCTTCAGGTGTTCCGGGCCTTCCTGGGAGATGACGCTGTACTTCGGACTCCGGAGGGAAATGGACTGGAGGGTCTCCTGCAAGCGCCCCTTCGGATTCACATCGATGGGCTCGTGGGAGAGGCTCTCGATCGCGGGAGTCATCTCGCGCAGCACAAACTGGCGGACCGTTTCCAGGCCACTATCGAGATACATCGCACCCAAGAGGGCCTCGTAGGCGTCCGCCAGGGAGGAGGCGCGGGTCCGGCCGCCGCTGGCTTCCTCGCCTTTGCCCATCATGATGAATTGGCCGAGTTCCAGCGTCATGGCGTGTCGGCGCAGCCCCTCGCGGGAAACGATGCGCGAGCGCATCTTGGTGAGCTGACCCTCGCTCTGGGCCGGATAGCGGGCAAACAAATGCTCGGTGACGATCAACTGCAGCACGGCGTCGCCCAGAAATTCCAGCCGCTGATTATCGAAATGCCGCTTTTGCGTTTCATGACCGATGCTGGGATGGGTCAACGCCTCCGCCAGTAAGAGGGCGTTGCGGAATTTGTAGTTGAGGCGCTCTTCCAGCGGATTCACGGGGGAAAACCGGTCTATTTAGCACACCTCCCCAAAATGCGCTGTAAAAACCGATCCGGGAAAGCAACGCTTGCGTCCGCTCACGCCCGCGGCGAGGCTTTGGTTCGATTTTTCTGACATGAACGACGCCGAACCGATTAATGTAAACGAAGACAGCTTCGAAGCAGCCGTGGTCAACTCAACCGTGCCCGTGCTGGTCGATTTTTGGGCTCCTTGGTGCGGTCCGTGCCGGATGCTGACTCCAATCGTGGAGGAGATCGCCAAGGAAAAGGCGGGCGCGGTGCGTGTGGCCAAGGTGAACGTGGACGACAATCCCCGGCTGGGAGCGCGCTTTGGCGTCCGTAGCATCCCGATGCTCCTGTTCTTCAAAAACGGAGAAGTCAGCGATCAGGTGGTCGGCCTGAGCAACAAGCAGAACATCATTTCCAAGCTGGAAGCGTTGGTCTGATCCGCAGTGGAGGAAAGTGCGCCGTCGCGGCCATGGATCGGGATGCCTAAAGTCGGAGCAGGCCTTCCACGCGGGTAAACGTCTCCTCGGGAAAACCGATGGCGCGTTTGAGTTGGTAGTCTCGTTCGAGCACGTTCGGCTCCGCTTCCGCGCGCCGCCAGGTGTCGGTGTCGATCAGACCTCGCGCCCAGGCCCACGCGCCGTAAACGAGCACCGGGCAATCGCTGCCGTGGAGCATGCGATCGCCCAGCGGATTTTCCAAGGCGGCGCGAAAGTAGCGGCTGCGGAAGGGGATGTTGAAAGCGCTGTTATCCGCATACAGCCGAGGATGGTGGCTCATCATGCGGACCAACGCGTCGAGATAATTGGGGTCGCTCAGGCCGCTCCGGGTGGCGGAGTGAGCGGCGATCACCGTGACGCCACACTGCAGCGGAAGTTCCAAGGTGCGCGGATCGGCCAGTCGCGGATTCACCTGCGGGACAGTGTGTTCGCCGCCCGTGTGCGCGAGCAGCGGCAGGCCCGCTTCCGCCATGCGCTCCCAGAAAGGTTGGTAGCGACGGTCGTTCGCATCGACGTTGTGACAGTTCGGCAGGAGCTTGAGCATGGCCGCTCCTCGCGCGAGACAGCGGGCGAGTTCTTCCAAGGCATCCGCCCGCGCCGGATGGATCGACACCGCCGGGATAAACTCGGAATGCGCCTCCGCCAAATCGAGGACGTAATCGTTCGGCACATAAAAAGAACCGACACCCGACATAACTACCCCGTGTTCATCATAAACCTGGTCCATGGCCAGAATGACCGCCGCGTCGAGCGATGAACTTCGCACCAGCTCCAGCACACGGGTGGCGTAGAGCCGGTCAAAATCCTCCGCGAAGGACGATCTGGGCAGCCCGAGATGGTGCAACATCAATTTCTCCAGCGGACTCTTCCAGCCGCCGTGCCGCATCCAACAGCCGGTTCCGCCCGCGCCCGTCCCCACGATGTGAACGTGGCAATCGATCCGGCGCATAGCGGTGCGAGTATCGAACAGACAGTCCCAAGAGCCAGCGAAAACAAGCATCGTGGGACGCTTTGAAGTGGTCAAGAGCGGTCGGTATTCCTGTCGGGGCCGCCGCAGATGGTGCCGCTGTTGATTCTGGATGTAGCGGATGACGGTGCCGAGCCGAGAGGGTGCATCGGAGAGAACGCGAGGCTGGGCTTCAGCCCAATTGAGCGCCTTCGGGTGGTCGCCCTCGATGATGGATTGTCGTGGGCCGCGCCGCGCGATTTCACCGCCTCCAGCTCGCTGAAGGGCACGACGAGATGGTGATTTACACCAGCGGTTTGCCGCGAAATACGGGTGGAGGCGATGGCAAAGTCGGACTCATTTGGACTTTCCTCGCCTATTCACCGATTGGGCCCGGTTATTCGCGGGAACTGGCACTACCTTCACGCGATATTCGCCAGACCGCTCCTGCACGATGGCGGCGGCGGCGGCGAATTCGGCGGTGTTGCCGTAGCGTTTGGTCATCTCTTCCGCGATGCGAAGAGCGCTCAGGTCCGCCAGCGGCACTTTGAAGAAAGCGGCCAGGGCGGCCAATTGATTCTGGGTGGGCAGGCGTTTGCTGTTTTCGATCTTGCTCAGAAGCGTGGAGTCCATTTCGGCCGCTCCGGCCACCCGCCAGCCTGGTTCGCCTGATTGCTCGCGGAGCAGGCGCAGATTTATTCCCAGGCTCTGGCCGGGAGAAACGGTTCGTCGTGTCGGTTGGTGTCCTGACATTATTTGTCAGGACACACCATGTCAGGCGAGGAAGCGAGAGTTGTTTTCACCCCGTAAATCCAGTGGATCCCGTCGATCCCGTTTAGTTCGTCACCGGACCGCCGCCCAGACGCGGGAGACATCTTCGTGCTCATCGAGCGCCTGCAGGAATTCGCCGACTTCCTCGCGCTGTTCGTCGGTCAGGTCGGGAAATTGTTTGGGGAGGTAGCCCAGCTCGGCGGTGACGACGGTCCAGCCGTTCGCTTTGAGCCATTGCGAGACGGCGTGGGTCTCGGTGCGTTCGCAGATGAAGCGGGCACCGAGCGCTGCGGCGGGGATGTCGTCGTTCTGCTCGTGAGTCAGCGTCTCGACTTCGTTGGCGCCGGCTTCGATGGCGGCTTCCTCCGGATCGGGGGCGGGATCGGCATGGTGCGCTTCGACGAGGCCGACCTGATCGAAGAGAAATTTGTTGCTGCCCGCCGCGCCGAGTTGAGCGTCGCGAAAAAGGACGCGGATCTCCGCCGCGGTCCGGTTGTTGTTATCGGTCTGGACATCCACGATGACCGGGACGCGATGCGGCGCGTAGCCCTCGAAAACGACCTGCTCGAGGATCAGTTTCTCGTGGCCAATGCCCGCGCCTTTCTTGATGCCGCGCTCGATGGCGTCGCGGGTGACGGATTCCTTGCGCGCCTTTTCGCAGGCGGCGTACAGGCGGGCGTTGGTGTCGGGATCCGCGCCGCCGAGCTTCGCGGCGACCATGATTTCCTTGACCAGCTTGCCGGTGGATTTCGATTTCCTGAGCGAGGCGACGGCGCGCTTCGCGTGTAACCATTGACGGCCCATGGGGAGGGTAAGGTTAGGCGACGAGGGTGAGTTCGCGCATTTTGGCGACGGCGCGCTGGACGATTTCCAGGGCGCGCTCGACTTCGGCGGGGGTGTTGAAACGGCTGAACGAAAAGCGCAGGCTGGAGCGAGCCCGCTCGTTGGAGCAGCCCATCGCCTTGAGCACGTGCGAGGGATGCAGCGACCCGGCGGTGCAGGCGGAGCCGGCGGAAACGCAGACGCCTTCCTTGTCGAGCAGCATGAGCACGCCTTCGGACTCTATGTTCTCGAAGGAAAGGTTGCTCGTATTTGGCAGCCGCTGCTCGCGGTCGCCGTTAACGCTGACGGTTTCCACTTTCGCGAGGATGGCGTTCTCGAAATCGTCGCGCATTTTTCGCACGACGGTGTTTTCGTGCTCCATCTCGCGAGCGGCAATTTCCGCGGCCTGGCCGAAGGCGACGATGGAGGCCACGTTCTCGGTGCCGGCGCGTTTGCCGGATTCCTGGCTGCCGCCGAGCAGGGTGGGGGAGAAACGGGTGCGCCGGTTGACGTAGAGCGCGCCCACACCTTTCGGGCAATGCAGCTTGTGGCCGGAGAGGGAGAGAAAATTGAGCCCGGGCATCGCCGCGACATCGATGGGAATCTTGCCCGCGGCCTGCACGGCATCGGTGTGAAAAAGAACGCCTTTGCGCTGGCAGAGTTCGGCGATTTCCGCGATCGGGGAAAGGACGCCGGTCTCGTTATTGGCCCACATGATGGAGACGATGGCGGTGTCGGACCGGATGGCTTTTTCCAGCTCTTCGAGATTGACCAAGCCGCGTTCGTCCACCTTTAGCCAGGTGATTTCATAGCCCTTTCGCGCCAGCGTTTCGCCGTGCTTCATGATCGCGCTGTGCTCGACGGCGGTGGTGACGATGTGTTGCCGATCCGGATCGAGGGAGAGAGCGGAATTGAGGGCCGAGTTGTTCGATTCGGTGCCGCCACTCGTGAACACGATCTCGGAAGGCTGCGCGCCGATGAGCGCGGCGACCTGGGTGCGGGCGTGATTGATGGCCCGCGCCACTTTCGAGCCGAAGCGGTAGGCGCTGCTCGGATTGCCGTATTGCTCACTCAGATAGGGCAGCATGGCCTCGAGCACGACGGGATCGACCCGTGTGGTCGCGTTGTTATCGAGATAAATCAGGTCCGGTTCAGCCATGGCGGACGCGGAAACTAACGCAAACTCGTCCGCAATGCCAATCCGCTTTGCGCGGCGGCGGGTCGCGCGCCCGACCCGGGCGAATCGGTGAAGTCAGGCACAAGTCCTCTTTAGCTCGCGCCGCCCGCCGCCATGAACTGCGCGTGCAGCCGCGCGTAGCTCCCGCTTTTATCCAGCAGCTCATCGTGGGTGCCGCGCTCCACGATCCGCCCGTGATCGAGCACCAGGATTTGATCCGCCTGCCGGATCGTGCTCAGCCGGTGCGCGATCACGAAGCTGGTGCGGCCTTGCAACAACGTCTCCAGCGCTTTCTGAATCCGCCGCTCGGTGATCGAGTCGATCGCGCTGGTCGCTTCGTCCAGGATGACCATGCGCGGGTCGCCGATAAAAGCGCGGGCAAAGCACACCAGTTGCCGCTGCCCGACGGATAAGGCCGAGCCGCCCTCGCCGACCGACGTGGCGAACCCCTCCGGCAAGCCCTCGACCAGATCGAGAAAATCGAGCGCTTCCACCGCGGCGATGACCTCCCGATCGGTCGCGTCGAGACGGCCGAAGCGGATGTTCTCCAGGACCGACGCCTCGAAGAGGAAATTCTGCTGCTGCACGACCGCGAGGTTCCGGTGGAGCGAGTCCGAGGTGATTTGACGGATTTCTCGATTGTCGATCAGGAGCTCGCCCGCGGTCGGCAGATAGCTCTTTCCGAGCAGATTGATGATGGAGGTTTTCCCGCTGCCGGTGTGGCCGACCAGCGCGATCATCTGTCCCGGCGTCGCGGTGAAGGAAATCTCGCGCAGGACCGGTTGCGCGGGATCGTAACCGAAGCTCAGCTCCCGGAACTCGACGCGGCCCGCCACTTGAGCGAGCGGCGCGGCGGCGGGGTCGTCCTCCCAGTCGGGTGGGGTATCGAGGAGCTGGAACACCCGCTCGGCCCCGACCACGGCGTTGATCGCGTTAGTGTATTGCACGCCGATGACGCGGATCGGATCGAAAAACAGATTCGCCAGCAGGAAAAACTGGATCACGTCACCCGGCGGCACCGTCGATCCCGGCATCAGCACGCGATAGCCGCCGATCACCAGCAGCATCGCGATGAAGATCTGGCTGTTTAGTTCCAGCAGCGGTAGGAAGACGGCCGTCGTTCGCGCCGAATCCATCGTGTAGCGCGAGTGATCCCGCACCAGGTCGCGGAAAAATCCGGCATTCACCTCCTGCCGCACGAAACTCTGGGTCACGCGGATGCCGCCGACCGATTCCGCCAGCGTCGCCGTCACCCGGCTGAAGCTTTCCTGCGCGTGGCGCTGCGCGTTGATCAGCCGGATTCCGAAGTAGCGAGTGATCCCCCACAGCACCGGCACCAGCGCCACGATGAGCAGAAAGAGCACCCAGTCGATCCACACCAGCATGACGGCGGTGACCAGCATTTGGCCGCCCTGCACCAGGGTGATGAAGGTGATATCCTGCACGCCCATTCGCAGCGCCTCGATGTCCGAGGTCATGCGGCTGATCACGCTGCCCAGTTTCGTCCGATCGTAAAAAGGCATCGGCAACCGCTGCAGATGGCGGAAAAGTTCGTTGCGAATATCGAAGACGACCGACTCGCCCAGCGTGAGCGCCAGACGGGCGCGAAAGATGAAGGTGACCGCCGTGAAAATCGCCAGCGCGATAAAGCCGGCCGTGCCCCAGATGGTGCCCGGCCAGTTGCCCGCCTGGATCGGGCCGCTGATCACCGCGCTCAACGCCCACACCACCAGCGGAAGCTGGATCGCGCGGAGGATGGTCGTCCCGATGAGGATATTCCGTCGCCGCGCGTAGGGTCGGGTGTAGCGGAAGAGCCGCGCCAGCGTCGCGAATCGCACCCGCGGCCCGGCGAGATCGTCCGCTCCGTCCGCGCGGCTCAGGCGCGTCAGGGCCAGGCGCG